>CAZPBP010000141.1:1174-1580 GCA_964584845.1 uncultured Hippea sp. | reverse complement strand
GCAGACAGGTGGGCATGACAACTCTCTTTGTAGTATTGGTCTTTTTCAACAGGCTCATAACAATCTATTCTCACTGTCGTCAATACCATAAAACCAAACTGCCCGTTTGTCCAGTTATAATATGAAGAAAAAAGAAATATTTCAAGAGTATTTCTGTCGGCTATCAAAAGCATCTCTGCCAATATCAAATGCAGCACAGTTTCGTTATTGTGAGCAAAACGACAGTTTCAGTCTCTTCAGTATCACAGGCATCCTGCCTGTGGTTTCCGCAAACAAGGAATTCCGGACTTGTCTTCAGTCATAAATTTGCCAAAATAACGCTTTATAAGGTAAAAAAGATTGAAGATAAAGATTTAACTCAAAACATCATTTAGTACGTGATATACATTATGAGACCACTGCACAG
>CAZPBP010000141.1:0-1164 GCA_964584845.1 uncultured Hippea sp. | reverse complement strand
CAAATAAATTTTTGATAAGTTAAGATAAATATCCGTTGACCGGTTCTAAATTAAGATCCTTAATCATCTGCATATCTTTGAAAACATCTCTACCGGATGTTGTCAGATAATTACCTATAATCATTCCGTTAGCGCCTGCAGCAAATATAAGACTTTGAAGATCACCCAAATTAATCTCCCTTCCGCCGCAAACTATGATGTCTTTAGTGGGATTAACCAAACGCATCATTGCTATTATTTTAAGGCATACAGTAGGCGTGAGATTAGCGCTTCCCTCAAGAGGTGTTCCCTTAACAGGACTCAGAAAATTGATCGGAATAGAATCAACATCAAGTTTTTTCAGTAAATAAGCAAGCTCCACTCTGTCTTCATCCGACTCGCCAATGCCGAATATTCCGCCTGAGCATACCCTCATACCGGTAGATTTTGCGATTTTTACGGTTTCAACATCCTCTTCATAAGAATGGGTGGTGCAGATATTTGGGAAAAAATTCCTTGATGTTTCAAGGTTATGGTGAATATGATCAAGACCTTTATTTTTCAGATATTCAATCGTTTCTTTATCAATGATTCCGGCACTTATACAAATTTCAAGTTCGGTATTATTCTTGATGTATTCAATAGCCCGCCCTATCTTTTCTATATCATTTCTATTTTTAAGACCATAGCCCGACATGACAATAGAAAATTCATTAGCTCCCGACTTTGCAGATACTGCTGCATTTTCTGAGATTTCATCCGAATCTATCATAGAATATCTTTTTATATCTGAATTTGATATTCTCGATTGAGCGCAAAATATGCAATCCTCAGAACATAAACCGGACTGTGCATTTATAATTGAACAAAAACGAACTTTATTGCCTTTGAATTTCCGTCTAACTTTATCTGTAAAATCTATAACAGTAAATAGATCGCTTGAATCGGATCCAAGAATCTTCAACGCTTCGTACGGCTGGATACCTGCTCCGCCCAATACCTTATCTTTAATATCGTATAAAAATTTTTCCATATTCATCCTCCGCAAAAATTTATGAGACCACTGCATAATAAGCATATTCACAGCTTTTTATGAGGTTTTCTATAGACAAGGCAAACTTCTGAAGGACTAACCGGTTAATTCAAAGAAGTTTAACGAAGTATATGGGAAACCTCATAAAGCCC
>CAZPBP010000140.1:0-1671 GCA_964584845.1 uncultured Hippea sp. | reverse complement strand
TAACAATTTATAAGCTCTTATTAATCAAGGATTTAGGAAATAAAGATTTTGGCAACCCACAGAGACAAGACAATGCTTTATCTCTGCAATATTGCCTGTAATTTGCTTGCGGGTGGTGGATTCGGGTTCTAAGTCTGAACATTCGGAATTAATGAGATACCTTGAAATCAATGGGAGAATATATGTTTTATGTATGACGAGATGGAGAATGATAAGGGAGATTTCGAATGGCTGTGGCCAATAATAACTCGGCACAAAAAGTTTATCGCATCTTTCACGATAGGCATAACGATCGCAGCGGCGATCGTGTCGCTATTTATGACAAATATCTACAAAAGCGAAACGGTTATATTGCCGTTAGGACAGAGCGGTTCTAGACTCGGCTCACTTGCAGCGCTTGCAGGCATTTCACCTAATGCCGGTTCATGGTCGGTTGAAATAGTTGCATTACTAAAATCCAACACACTCAAAAAGGAAATAATAGAGAAGTATCATCTTTTGCCTGTGCTGTTTTATAAAAGCTGGAATAAGAAAGAACATAGATGGAAGAAGCAGCCTAAATCTAAAATCTCCCTTTTCATATCGGATATCCGCTCTAAAATCAGAGGTTTGTCAGGCGTCAAAAAGGAAAAGACCGGGTTAAACCCTAATGTAGATGACGGCATTAAAGCTTTAAGCGGAATATTCAATATGAATAAAGATAGAAATTTGGGTACCATCAATATGAGCATAGAATATCCTGATCCTGTTGTTGCAGATAAACTGCTGAATGATGTCTTATCAACTCTCAGATATCATATGACTTCAGATGCAATTCGCATAGCAAAAAAGAAGGTTGCCATCCTGAAAAAAGAGCTGCTTAAAACAAACGATCCAACGATTCGTGATGCGCTATACCGACTGATTGTCAAACAGATAACAATACTCGCCACTGCAAGGGTAAACGAAAACTTTGCATTCAAGGTTATCAGCTATCCCTACTCACCACAGCAAAAATATAAGCCTCATAGAAAAATAATTGTCATAATCAGCTTTATCCTATCTTTAATGTTCAGTATATTGTTGCTGCATGTTATTGAATTGATTAAGGATGCTAAAAATAGAAAAAGAACCGATGATCCGGTTAATGCGGAAAGTTTGAATAACAAAGAGATAGTTAGAACGAAGGAAGGAGAAGACCCATGAGGATAATTTTCAGAATATTTTTTATTGCCATAATCTTACTATTTTCCGGCATCATGCAGACTCAAGATGCATGGTCGGATAATTCTAATCTTAATGCTAATACAGGTGTTACTACAGAACTTCCTCAGAGTATATCACCGGAGATAATTAACGCTGCAAAAAATTTGACACCATCGGAGCAGGAGGCGATAAAGCAGCAGATAAAATCAAGCGGTGGTATAACCCCTTCTATTATTGAGAAGGCTCAAACTGAAATAAAAGGAAATAAAAATAAAAGCATAGGAAATAAAACGCTAAGCCCTAAAATGCTGCGGGTAAATTCGACAGAGCGGAAGAAAAATACCAATATTCGCTCTGTTTATCAACAAAACCTGCATGTAAGAGCGGGGACACTTATTGCCGGCGAGAATCTAAAGCCGTTCGGTTATAAACTTTTTCAGAGAAGATTTATCAAGCCGTTGCCTGCACAGCCTGTTTCAAACAATT
>CAZPBP010000139.1:0-1767 GCA_964584845.1 uncultured Hippea sp. | reverse complement strand
AACGCAAGCACCAATGTAAGATGATCCCTTATAATAACCTTGAATTCTTTAATCGATAATGTTGCTATATTATGAACGGTTTTTAACGCCATCAGTTGTTCGGCCTCTCAGTAAGTTATTTCTCTGTTCTGCAAAAAAGCAGGCATTACGTCTAATGATTAGTCCATTCATATGACCAACAGACACCTAATGCTCCAATATATCCTACTCATAATCTTCTTGAACAGTAGGTCTTATATAACGTATAAACGCCTGCTCAATATCGATATTCTCATCTTTTTCTGAAATCTTGGCGATAATTTCTTTATCTGTTCCGGCTGCCAGAACTTTTCCCTCATGCATAAAAATTATGCTCTTGCATCTTGCAGCCTCATCAAGATAATGTGTTGAAAAAAGTACACTTCTCCCTGTTAATGCAAACTGTTTTATCAATTCCCAAAACTGCCGGCGGGTTACCGGATCAACACCACTTGTAGGTTCATCAAGAAAAAGAAGCTTTGGAAAATGCAGAATGGCTGAGGCAAATGCAACACGCTGCTTTATTCCAATCGGCAGATCCCCGACTAAACTGTTTAAAAATAGTCTTAATTCCAACGCACTAATCACAATATCGATTCTTTTCGGCAAATTTTTAACTCTATAAATTGTTCCAAAAAGCCTGAGATTTTCTTTAACGCTCATGTCATTGTATAAACTAAATTTTTGCGACATATATCCGATCTCACTGCGTATATCTTGATTTGATTTACCTAAAATCCAAAATTTGCCTGATGTTGTTTTCAAAACTCCTGTCAAAGATTTAATAAGTGTTGTTTTTCCTGCTCCATTTGCACCTATAAGTCCTACCACATCGCCCGATTTCACCGTTATGGAAACATCTTTCATTGCGAAAAATTTACCATATGTCTTGGTAAGTCTATCTGTCCTGATAACAACATCAGGCAGCGTGATCAAGTCAAGAGGCAGCTTGAAGTCGATTTTGTTAGATGAAATCGATTTTAGAAACAGTTCTTCCGGCGATGCCAGTTCCTCAGGCTTTCCGGAAGCAACAATTTTGCCGTTGTAGATAAGTGCCAAATCGGTGCAGTTCGATGATTCGTATATATACGAGGTGGATATTATAAATGTTGTACCGTTGTCCTTATTAAACCTGTATATAAGCTGCCAGAGCTCAAGTCTGCTGAGAGGGTCAACCCCGGTTGTAGGTTCGTCCAGAATAATTATTTCAGGCTTTTGAACAATCGTTGATATCAGACCAAGCTTCTGACTCATTCCACCGGAAAGATTTTTTTGTTTTCTGTTTTTGAATCTGTAGAGTCCCGAAGCCCTGTAAAGCTCATCATGAAACTTTTTATCGCTTTTGCCGGAAAGATCGCTGAAAAATTCAAGATTTTCCTTCACGCTAAGTTCATCGTAAAGATTTGCACCAAGCCCTTCAGGCATAAATGCAATTTCACCTTCAGCCGTACCGCCTGAATTTTGCTTTATATTAAAATAGCTGATTGTTCCCGAACTAATCTTTTCAACCGATGCTATCACCTTCAAAAAGGTGGATTTGCCCGCTCCATCCGGCCCCACAACACCGAATATAGATCCCTTCTTTATCTTGATTGATACTGAATCAAGCGCTCTTACTTTGCCATAGAATTTCGTTACCGAATCTGCCTCTATTACGATTTTGTCCATTTTTTTGATAGATCAATTTTTATTGTAACATCGGCAATCATCCCGTTTTTGAGCAGATTGCCTCGATTTTTCAACGCTATA
>CAZPBP010000138.1:0-1822 GCA_964584845.1 uncultured Hippea sp. | reverse complement strand
GGCATCCTGCCTGTGCCGAAGAGAGATTGCTTCGCTACGATGACACGCCTCCAGTCACTGCGAGGCCGTGGCAGTCTCACAGCTGAGATTGCTTCGTCGTTCCTCCTCGCAATGGCAGAAGGGGGCGCTAAGTTTGCAAATCAGATTATGATCTGCAACGGTCTCATGGCACTACATAGAAAAATATTCTGCAGAGTTTAACTGTTCGATACCTATAATTCCATGTTCTCTATACGGAAGAGCTTTGATGGAATATTTCGAAAAAGATCTTTTTATATCATGCATAATATCGGGACAGCTGTTTGCGTCTGAATCGGTATAGCGATTCACGATAATGGTTTTGGCCGAAATTTTAAGCTCTTTTAATCCTTCCAATGTTCTAATAGTTTCGGCATAGGAAAGCTTATCTATGTTCATTACAATAAATATGGAAGAGAATTCAGGATCTGCGAAACGATTGTAAATCATCATATTTTCTTTTTCTATTTTTTCAAGTTCGTTATAAACCTTATCTGTATGATTTTTATCTTTTGATGACTTGTCCAAAAAAACAGGTTTCATATTTTCCAACGATTCCCTTATATCAACTATTTTTTTTCTGGCCTTCAGCAACTTATTCAGCCATACACGATTTATCACCGGAAGCGCCATAATTCGTAACGCAAGACCTGTAGGAGGAAGATCTATTATGACATCATCATAGACGTCTATATTGACGAGTTTCCATATTGCTCTTAAAAGCGCGTCTTCTTCCACACCGGGCGAAAACCTGAGAACATTCAGAGAACCATCAAGATTAAAAGCTGCAAGATATTTATATTCCCTCTTGATTTTGGCGGTTATCCGCTTCAAATATTCGTCAACAACCTTCTTGTAATTAATCTCACAAGCATCAAGATTTTCAGCAATTCTTATCGGTTTATGCTCCAATTTGATATCAAAAACATCGCCGAGATTATGCGCAGGATCCGCCGATACAATCAAGACTTTGCAACTTTTTGATAATTGCAGAGCATTTATCGCAGCATTTGTTGTCTTGCCCACACCTCCTTTACCGAAGAAAAAGTAAATCATCCCATTAACATTCCGGCAAGATCACCAAATATATCATCCATCGATGCATCTCTGATTTTTAAACGCTTTACATCGTTTTCCATAAACGGAAGCAGCCTGAGTGTTATTCCGGCCGGTGGAGCCGGAAGCCCCACCAAAAAACCGAAAAGTACAAGTGCAAATCCGGCTTCTCTTTCAGCAAGAACGAAGCGCAGATCATCTGTAGCTTTATTGTATGCTATTGACGAAAAGAGTTTCCATATCGATTTAAGTTCCATTTGCTACGCTGCAGACTGAGGAGATTTCTTCAACGCTTTCAAAAATGAATACATCAATACCCCGTTAAGAGCTAACATAACAACCACTGCCAAAGAAATAATCCATCCCTGTGCGACAGATTTATGCAGGAATACCGGAACAACGGTAAACAGATACCATATAAGAGCAAGCGTAAGTGTAATCCATAAAAAGAAAGCAGGCACAACTACGGCAATTTTATATCCCGTTGTTGTGTTTAGTTCCTTGATAGCCCAAAGAGCCACAGTCAAAAGAGCTATGCTTGCCAATGTTTGATTCGCTCCGCCAAAGGCAGGCCAGATAACTTTCCATGCTCCTCCCCATGCAAGCCATATTCCTATGGCTGCGGTAGGTATGGATCCTATCCATTTACTTGTTATGAAATCATGAAATGAGCTTTCTTTCATTGGAGCCCAAAGTTCAGCCCATGTAAATCGTCCAAGTCTGTTGCAGGTATCAAGCGTAGTCATAG
>CAZPBP010000137.1:0-2213 GCA_964584845.1 uncultured Hippea sp. | reverse complement strand
ATATAGATAAGGAGACCACTGCACAATAAAGTCAGGATTCCCGCCTGTGCGGGAATGACAAAGGGGAAGCGGGAATGACAAAGGGGAAGCGGGAATGACAAAGGGGAAGCGGGAATGATAGAATGAAGGTGTCATTTTTATCAAGGAAAAAGGACTTAACCTGTTTTTCTCTTTATTGAGTGTTTACAATACAAATATATAGAACCATTACCTCATACTTTTTGAATGATCAAAAAGTAGGAAAGAAAAAGGTTTTTAATCTATGTCTTATCCCTATAATGAGATCACTGCACAGTAATCGTGGTCTCATAATCCTCAGCTTATGCTCTCTTCAAAAACCGCTACTTTGTTTCTGCCGCTGTTTTTAGCTTTATAAAGGGCCAAATCGGATGCTCTTATTAAATCATTTGGGTGGAGATTATCATTTGGAACAATGCCGGCAACCCCAAGGCTGATGGTTACCCATTTTAGAATCGGCGAGCAGTTATATGGGATTCGAAGATTTTGAACATTGATTCTTATTCTGTTTGCTATCATCAGAGCTCCATTGATTTTTGTATCGGGCAATATAACACCGAACTCTTCGCCGCCGTATCTCGCTGCACAGTCTGACGGGCGGAACAGAGAATCCTTAATAGTTTTAGCAATCTTAACGAGACATCTGTCTCCTGCCAAATGACCGTAGCCGTCGTTATAGCCTTTAAACAGATCGATATCAATCATAATAAAAGACAGGGGTGATCTGTTTCTCTTTGCGCGTTTCCACTCCGAACTAAGAGTTTCATCAAGCATACGTCTGTTGTAAATGCTCGTAAGTCCGTCAATGTATGTTAGTTGTTTGAATTGTGAGGCCATTTTTTTTACATTATCTTTCTCCTGCTGCAATCTGCGTTCTTTATTTCTTTGTTCTGTAACATCGATAATTGTGCTTATAATTTCAGAACGCCCTTTGCGTTGCGTAATTGTCGTAAAAACCTCTAAGGTGATAATTGTTCCATCTTTGCGCAATCCTCTGATATCATACTGCGTTTGAGAAACCTTTCCCGAAAGAAGATTGAGCATATTTTCTTTGAGCAGTGCATGATCCTCGTGAATTATCAAATCAAATGGACTGAGTTTATCTATTATTTCGGAGGCGCCGTAACCGAACATGCTTTCGAATGCAGGATTAACATATCTGAAGAGATTGTTCTGGACAATGTAGACAGCTGCCGATGATTTTTCACTTACAAGACGAAACTTTCTCTCAGAATTTCTTATCGTCTTTTCAAAGGTTTTGCGTTCTGTGATATCGCGAATAATTGCAATTGCATGCCATTCATTCTCCAGCTTAATAGCTGAAATGGATAACTCTACCGGAAACAATGAGCCGTTTTTGCGTAGAGCTGTTGATTCTGTAATTTCTCCTATAAATTTTCCTTGGCCGGTTTTTCCAAATTCCGATAAACCTTTAGCCACCATCTCTCTGTATTTTGTCGGAATCATGGCATCAAGAATCGATTTCCCTATTATTTCTTTTGCGCTGTAGCCAAACATCTTTTCTGCAGCTCTATTCCAGAGTTTTATATTGCCCGCAGAATCTATCATAACCATTGCATCTATTGCAGATTCAACTATAATATTAAGTCGTTTTTCACTTTCTGCGAGTTTGTTTTCGGATATTCTGCGATCGGTAATATCTTCTCCTGAAAACAAAATTCCTGAGATCAATCCATCGACATTTTTTATTAT
This sequence comes from uncultured Hippea sp., assembly GCA_964584845.1. Classification (GTDB taxonomy): domain Bacteria; phylum Campylobacterota_A; class Desulfurellia; order JAADFJ01; family JAADFJ01; genus JAADFJ01. The sequence goes on along the minus strand of CAZPBP010000137.1, from coordinate 482 downwards.
CGAAGTATGAAAAGAGATCAAACGTCTACTGCCGTCTTTTCCGACAAGTTCATTTTCATGGTATTCGGGAGGTTTCATTTCTCCATAGATAATTTTTTGAAACAACTTATGCATTCTGCCGTGAATCTCTTTCGGTATCAAAAGATCAAACCGGTCTTCAATGAGTTCATCCCGCTCATATCCGAGAATCTCGCAGCCTTTTCTATTCATATAGACTATTGTTCCTTCCGTATTGATAACCGCAATCATAACCTCGGCTATCTCTAAATATCTGTCGCGTGCCAAGGCGTCGATTGCAACAGGGCACACACCGGCTTTGGCCGTATTTTTGCCTCCGGGTTCTCTTCCGCATTGCTCTATTTCCCAGCAGAATTTCATTATGAGACCGCTGCACAATAAGCGTCTTCACAGAAGCCAAAGAGCCTGTGAGATTTAAAAATTAAAATTTGAAGGGCTAACCGGTTAGTTCTGCAGAAGTTCGT
>CAZPBP010000136.1:0-2309 GCA_964584845.1 uncultured Hippea sp. | reverse complement strand
ACACGGAATCTATCTATAAAGTCAAGATTCCCGCCTGCGCGGGAATGACAAGGGGGCAAGCGGGAACGATGACAAGGGGCAAGCCGGGCATGACAGCTCTCTTTGTAATCATGACAGCTCTCTTTGTAGTATTGGTCTTTTTCAACAGCCTGTCGTGCAGTGATCTCATTACCTAAAGCTTTTTATCTGCTTTGTAAAGATAGATAAGAACTTTCGCCACAGTCTGATATAAATATTGAGGTATCTGAGAATTTACATCAAGCTCGACAAGTGCTTTGGCGAGAGAACTGTTTTGTACAACAGGAATGCCTTTCTCCTTTGCTGCTTTCTCAATCATCCCGGCCATTTTGCCGGAACCGGCCGCAACAACTTTAGGTGCCTGCATACTTTTCTTGTATAGAAGAGCGGCGGCTTTTTTATCCTTTAAATAAGAAATTTCCCAAACCTCTTAATGTAATCGTGAACAGCATTCCACTGTCATTTATAGTACCGTTTCCTGACGGAATAACTCTTCTGAAAACCGACGTTTGCAACTGCCAGCAACTTCCTTTTAGATTCATATCAAGTTGGTTTTGCGTAAAATAGTGATATAAAAGGCTATAGCTATTCAGCAATGAAATATCAAGAGATTTCGACAATGGAATTGAAAAATTTGAATTCAACTCTTCGGAAATTCTGTTGAAATCGCTGTTTCTGCTTACCTCATAGCCTATACTGCCGCTAATGCTGCCTTCATTATAAGATATGCCGTTATTAAGATCAACAAACTGTTTTTTATAATAATCATAGTGAAATCTCAGGAAATAATTAAAATGTCCAGCATCAGCATACATATCAACAAAAAACGGCTCAAGCGGTCTCTCGTGCCTTGCAAGTCTATTCAAATCATAAGGCTGTTCAATGTTTAAATAAACAACGGTGTGTTGCCGGTCATCAATCTTATTTATCAATCTCTGCGCTATCTGAAAGGTTATCTGACTTTTGTTTTCTATCTTCGATACAAAGTCAGGCAGCCTTTTTTGGGATATCACAGGAATAAAATCGTAAACTATCTCCGGTGTGATTAGATGCAGCATTTTGCCTTCTCCGGTGCCGTACAGCTTTACCAGATTAGTTGATATCGTATGGCTAAACTCAGGAACAACTCTTACGTGACTAAACCGATTACCCGGCTGATTATTTTTATAAAAGGCGGTATCTGCTTTAAGAACATCACTGAAACGAAAAGCGCCTATATTATAAGGAAACTTAACGGCAGGAGCAACATCTGCCGATATACCTTTGTTGCCTTTTTTTCTGTAAAAGTTGGTAAAGCGTGAATCAACCGACCAGTACAAAGGAGTTCTTCCTATTTTTGTATCATTGTTTCTTATAACTATCTCCGGAAGACTCTGGAGAGTGTGAGAATCATCCGATGAATCAAGATCCTGGTATAAGAAACTGTGAATACCGAAATTCCAGTTTCTATAATTGTAGTCAGCAAGAAATTGCGATCTGACATATCGGGATGTATAAAAATCGACATTACTATTATTCAGGTCTCCGTAATGCGACCGATTGGAGACATGGTTATACTGAGCGAGAATTCTTCCATGTCGGAAATTATAATGATGAGTGGAGTTGATATTCCATAAATTTTCTCCTTTTTCGATGCCCTGCCCTTTCTTGTGAAGATAACTGATAAATGTCTTTCCTCCAATTTGACTTGAAGCGGCATAACGATGTTCAATGTCAATTCCAATACCGTTCTTTGATTGTTCCTTCAAAGTAAATGTCATATCCATAGATCTGCCGAGAACAAGGAAAAACGGCTGACTATATCTAAATCCGTAATAGGTAGAATATCCGAATGACGGGAACAGCAATCCTGTTCTTCTTTTTTTATTGAGATTACGATAGATATACGGAAAATATAATACAGGAGTCGAGCGCACAAGCATGCGATCATTGAGAGTTTTTATATATTTACCTTTTACTATCTTTGCGCTTGAGCCTACAATCTGCCAATCCGGACAAAAATCAAACGGTTTTTTCGGATTTCCGCACCCTGTTAAAGAAAATTTATCCAGAATATAACTTTTGGCTGATATCTTATAGCTGCGTTTTGTTCTTATAAACAGATGTTGAGATTTTACATAGAATACGGCATCATCGATTATGCCCTTCTGTGTATTAAGATTGAATAGTAATTTTTTTGCCCATACCTTATTGGTGCCGTCAAACAAAAATACCTTACCGTAGGCATTGAGTCTTTGACCGTTAATAATCATCGTATCTGCAGAAATAGAGAGCGATCCTCTTGTTATTGT
>CAZPBP010000135.1:0-2560 GCA_964584845.1 uncultured Hippea sp. | reverse complement strand
CTGTTAAGAAATAAAAATTCTCAAGCTAACCTGTTAGCTCATCAAATTTTAATTTTTAAATCTTGCCCGATCTTAACCTTCTGTGAAGGCGTTTACTGTGCAACGGTCTCATAATATTTCTCTGTCTGCTTCTTGAAAAGCAGCGATAAACTCTTTTATTTTTGAGTGGTTCTTTATGCCCGGGGATGATTCCAGTGAGCTTGAAAGATCCACTGCATATGGTTTGACTATTTTAAAAAGACTGAAGATATTTTGTTTATTTAGACCTCCCGAAACAATAATCTTTCCGGGAGTGAGAGTCTTTAACAGTTTCCAGTTAAAGCTTTTTCCTGTTCCGCCAATAGCGGCACTGTCAATCAAAACATACTCATTGAGAGGGCATTCCGATATCATCTTATAAGAAACAGCCCTTATTTTTTTGATTCTTGTTTCGACAATATTGTTACCATGTATCTGTATTACGCTAAATCCGGCATCTTCTACTATTTTTACTAAACGATTGCTTGGATTTACGCAAACTGCCACAGTAGAAATAAAAGGAGGGAGGTGCTTAATAATATCCGTAGATTTTTTGATACTTACATTTCTCGGGCTCTTTTCATAAAGAACAAAACCAAGCGCATCTGCCCCATTATCCGAACAAAACAGTGCGTCATTAAGATTTGTTATTCCGCAAATTTTCAATTTTACCATTTTAATTGCTGTAGTTTGTCTTTAAAATCAAATTATTGAGAGTATCGATTCTATTTTGTGATTTCATCAGAGAACTTCCTATGAGAAAATTATGAAAACCGGCATCTATGAACGGATCAAGATCAGTTCTTGCTGCAATGCCGCTTTCTATTACAATTTCTCTATCGGAAGGGACAATCTCTGCAATTTTTATTCCTCGTTTTTTATCAATTACAAAACTTTTTAAATCTCTATTATTTACGCCGATAATAGAGGCACCGGTTTTCAATGTTCTATTGAGATCATTAAGTGATTCAACCTCAACAAGAGCTGAGATACCAAGCGAGTCGGTTAAGTCCAGAAAATCATTCAGTTGTTTATCGGATAATATTCTTGTAATCAAAAGTACGAAATCAGCACCATATGTCCTTGCTTGATAAATCTGATATTCGTCAATGATAAATTCTTTCCGTAAGATCGGAAGTTCGGTCAGTTGTCTCGCTTCTTCCATATCTGCTATTTTTCCGTCAAAAGCAGCGTTGGTCAGTACAGATATTGCAGCGGCACCTCCGATCTCATAATCTTTTATGACATCCGAGAGTGTACCGTCGGATATTTTTCCTAATGATGGTGATTTACGTTTGTACTCCGCAATTATATGGATACCTGTTTTATTAAGCAAATTGAATATATCTATCGGTTCATAGCTTACATAGGAGAGTGATCTTTTCAAGACCGATTCACTAATTCGTGCCTTATCGAATTCTATCTGTCTTTTTGTATTGTTTATAATTTTTTCAAGTATTTTTTCTGACAAAAAAATAACCTCCCGCAACAATCATGGGTATGCTTAAAAGCTGTCCCATAGAAAGACCGGCTATTATAAAACCAAGTTGAGGATCCGGCTGTCTCGTAAATTCAACCAGAAATCTGAATATTCCATATAATAAGATAAAAAGCCACATCAGTTTGCCTTCCTTTGCCAGCAGAGAACGCTTTGAAAACTGCATAATTATCAACAGTACGATGCCCTCTAAGAATGCTTCATACAATTCGGATGGATGGCGGGGCAACGGTCCGCCGTCGGGAAATACCATTGCCCACGGCAGATTCGATACCCTGCCGTAGAGTTCATCATTAATAAAGTTGGCAATGCGTCCAAAAAATAATCCTACCGGAGCTATAGCAACAGTTTCATCTGCAAGCTTATAAAAACTAATATGATATCGTTTGCAGAACAAAAGACCGGCAATTACTAAACCGGTTGCTCCGCCATGAAACGACATTCCGCCTTGCCATACTGCTAACATACTTAGCGGATGAGCCAAATAGTAAGGCAAGTTGTAGATAAGTATATATCCTATTCTGCCTCCCAAAATTATGCCTAAGATCGCATATGTAATGAGCGTATCTATTCGCCCTTCCGCTTCCAGTCCAAGCCTTTTCCGGCGGCTTTTTCTGGATATGTAAAGATACCAGGCGAAAAAACCTATCAGATAGGCTACTCCATACCATCTTACTGCAAATGGTCCTGCATGAAAAATTACAGGACTGATATCAGGATATTGGATCATAAATGAACGGTTTTATATGAAAACTGTTTTCGATCTTTTTCGCAATACGATTGAGTTTCGTTTTGGTGCCTCTGAAATTAATAATAACTCTGTAGAAAACTCCTTTTTTGTTGGAAATCTTTCTAATATGAGCCTCCATCGCTTTAGAGGCAACTTTTTTAAGCATGCGTATAGCGGAAGACTTGTTTCTGTAGCTTCCTATCTGGATTGCCCAGTTTTTGATCTTTTCTTTTCTGATGCTTTTTTTTGTGCTTGTATGTTTACTTTTTACAACAGCAGGCTGATTGACAGTTTCGGCGGAAGTAGTTTTCTCA
>CAZPBP010000134.1:0-2674 GCA_964584845.1 uncultured Hippea sp. | reverse complement strand
GAATAGGATCTGCAATACTTCTATGGTTTTTCCACACTTAACCCGGAAGAGCCCAATCATGAAACCATGTTTGAAATAATAATGATATTTCCTATAGTATTATATTATATGTTTATAGCGCAATGGAATAAAGAATATGGCGATATTGCTTATTCTGCCTTTTTTAAATAGATGTTGAATCATAATCGGATGAATCGGTTTTGGAATAGCAAGATTATAAAGTGAAAGGATGCAAAAAAGGGGGTAAATTTTGACGATAGAGATTTTCTTTTTAGTGCCGGCACCCTGCAGCACTTTTAAACCGATTGTTCAATGTTAAAAATTGAATAATCTATGAATACCTTGACTGAATTCAGGATGATCGTTCATGAATTATACAGAGGTGCTCTATAATGTTATTTTAGGAAATTTACAAACAGATATCAAATGAGGTTTTATGACAAAGAAAAAGATTGCTTTGGTGCTGGGAGGCGGAGCCGGAAGAGGTCTGGCTCATATCGGTGTTATAGATACATTGACACGGGCAGGAATAATGCCCGATCTGATTGTCGGATGCAGTATAGGTTCTTTAATCGGAGCGGCTTTTGCTATAAGCGGCGGAACAGACGATATAAAGAAAAAAATGAAGGGTTATTTTAAAGGTCCTATTTTTAAGAAACTGAGAATGAACTTTTTTAAGCAGGTAAGCAGAAACGAAAGGTACGGTTTTTTCGATACGATAAGTACCTTTGTAAAAAAAGGTATGCTTTTAAATGTTTCGTTGACTAATGAATCGTTTATTCCAAAGAATGATTTTCAGGAAAATATCGATCATTTTATAGATGATATTCATTTCGACGAAACAAAAATTCCGTTTGCATGTGTTGCGGTCGACCTTGTGTCTGCAAAAGAGGTGATACTAAAAGAAGGTCATCTGAGAGAAGCAATTGCCGCATCATCAGCTATACCGGGCGTATTTCCTCCTGTCAGGAAAGAATTAATGGTTCTTGCCGATGGAGGATGGCTGGACCAGCTTCCGGTTTCTGCAGCGCGAAAGCTTGGGGCTGATATTGTTATTGCGTCTGATATAAAAGAGGATTTATCTGAAAATAAAACCTTCAAAACAGCGATGGAGATATTTATGAGAGCATCGGATATAACCAAAGATACACTCTCGTTTATTGTGTCCAGAGATGCCGACATTGCTATAATGCCCGATGTAGGCGAAATAAATTGGGCTGATTTTAGTTTTGTGAATTTATGCATAGAAAGAGGCGCTCAGGCTGCAAGAAATGCTTTACCTGATATAAAAGCGATTATCGGTAAGAGAAAATCGAAATTTGGCCGGCTGACGGGTGGATTAAAGAATATATGGAGAAAAAAATGAGACTTATAACGATAAAAGAGGCAATAGATTTTGTAAAGAAAGACGTAAAACCGATAGGCGTGGAAAGGATTTTGATATCCGATGCATACGGCAGGGTGCTTGCTGAGAATTTGAAATCAAGCTTTGACCATCCTGAGGTCAATGTGAGTGCGGTGGATGGTTATGCTGTGAATGCGGGCGACATTGCAGATGCCGCTGAGAAAAATTGTATAAAACTTATGCTTACCGGCACAATTAAAGCCGGAATAGAATCCGGAACCGCTCTCAGGCATGGAGAGACTGTTCTTGTTTTTACGGGTGCCCCTGTTCCTGAAGGAACAGATGCAGTTGTTATGAGAGAGGATATTCAGATTGATGGAAAGAATATACTTTTCAAAAGACCTGTCGGTAGCGGGAAAAATATTCGCTTTGTGGGGGAGGATTTTAGGAAAGATGAGATTGTGGTAAGCAAAGGAACAACAATAGGAGCTGCAGAAATAGGTATGGCTGCAGAAATTAACAGATCTTATCTGTTTGTTTATAGAATTCCGGTTGTCTCAATCATACCAACCGGAGATGAGCTTCTTGAGCTTGGCGATATATCGCCCGGACGATTTGCAATAAGGGACAGTAATAGTTATACATTGATCGGGTTGGTAAAACAGGCAGGAGCTAAATTCAGTGTCTGCAGACGGCTTAAAGACGATCCGGTTGCAATCGCCAAGACCATAAAAGCTGAGCTGGATCGATCGGATCTTGTAATAACTACAGGTGGCGTTTCTGCCGGAGATTATGATTTTGTAAAAAAGGTGGTGCCTGAAATCGGAGTCGATGTGATTTTTCATGGAGTTCTTCAGAAGCCGGGTAAACCGATTCTTTTTGGCAAATATAAAAATAATAGATACCTGTTTGGGCTTCCGGGTTTCCCTGTATCGTCAACGGTCGGATTTCTTCTCTATGCATATCCGTTGATTAGGGCACTTGCCGGATTTTCCGGTAAGGAACTTCCAAGAGTAAAGGCAATACTAAAAGGGGAGTTTCACAGAAAAAAATCAAAAAGGGAAGAACTGGTTCGCGTTAAAGTGGACTATAATGTTGAAAACGGTTTTACGGCAAAACCGGATACAAAAAAACAGGGCTCGGGAATTTTGACAGGAATGGTTGGCGATACTGCATTGATGGATGTTCCGGTAGGGGTAACCGACATAAAAAAAGGTGCTGAAGTGGTAATAATATTGATTAAACCGATAAGTTCATTTGGTCAGCTTTCTTAGTAACTGATGTTACGCACTAAACGCAGCTGCAGTGACAATAGCAGCGTATAAAGTG
>CAZPBP010000133.1:0-2869 GCA_964584845.1 uncultured Hippea sp. | reverse complement strand
GTATATACATCATAACAATTATTTTCCTTATTTTCTTTGATATCCAGCGCTCCGGCTTCTATAGCTTTCTCCATCAGACTATCTTCATCAATACTCAAGTCAAACGAGATAACTCCTTTTTGTTCAAACATCCAGTTAACGCATCCTGTTTCTCCGAGATTCCCACCAAATTTGTTGAATGCGCTTCTTATAATTGAAGCAGTTCTATTTTTATTATCGGTATTCGCAAAAACAAGCACGGCAATACCCGCCGGGGCATAACCTTCATAAACAATATTCTCAAATTTAATCCCCTCAAGTTCCCCCGATCCTTTTTTTATAGCTCTCTCTATATTGTCTCTCGGCATATTAGCAGCTCCGGCTCTGTCAATCGCAATTCTCAAACGCGGATTTGAATCCGGGTCTTTTCCGCCGATTCTTGTGGCTATCGTTATCTCTTTTATAAGTTTAGTAAAAATTTTGCCTCTCTTGACATCTTCCGCCGCTTTCTTGTATTTTATATTACTCCATTTGCTGTGACCCGACATCTGTCCTCCTATAATTTAGGCAGCACTATTCCTTTCTGCCCCTGATACTTGCCCTTTTTATCGGCATAGCTCACCATGCATTCCTCGTCTGATTCAAAAAATAAAACCTGCGCTATACCCTCATTGGCATAAATTTTTGCCGGCAATGGCGTAGTATTGGACACCTCAATTGTAACATAGCCTTCCCACTGCGGCTCAAACGGCGTAACATTCACAATAATACCGCAACGTGCATAGGTAGATTTTCCGAGACACACCGTCAATACATTTCTGGGTATCTTAAAATATTCGATACTTCTGGCAAGTGCAAAGCTGTTTGGAGGAATAATGCAGACATCTCCCCGATAATCCACATAATTTTTTGCTGAAAACTGTTTTGGGTCAACTATCGAACTATTAACATTGGTAAAGATTTTAAATTCATCTGAAATGCGCATATCATAGCCGTAGCTTGAAACACCGTAACTGATCACTCCCTTCCTTATTTGCCTGCCCGCAAAAGGCTCAATCATTCCTTTCTCCGCCTGCTCTATTATCCATCTATCATTTTTTATACTCAACTAACCCTCCTCTCTAATTATCTCACCTACAAACTGCATCAAAAATCGCCTCTTGTCCTCTTTTATCTCATCAAAATGTCTGTTTTTTAAATCGCTCAACACATCATCATCTATGACGATACCGTTTTCTTCTGCAATTCTTTCAAGCATAACAATATATTCTGCAGTTTTTTTAATCTTTTCCTCAAGCAAAAACGGATCCTTTCGTATTATCCTCAATATTATATCACTAAACATGCATACTCCTCAAATAATTTTTTGCCCAATCCAATAGTTCGCCGCCTTTGTTATAAAACATAAAGTGAATACCGGATATATCTTTCAGCAATCCCTTACGGCCAGCCTTTTCAATAATTTCTTTGATCTGAGCTATTCCAATCTGATAAGCGCTCTCTTCATTTTGCTCCAATGCTTTCAAAAATTGATCGGGAACATAAATACCCGGTACATTTTCACTTATATATTTTGCCATTTTCAAATTTGTAAGCGGCATCAGACCTATAATTTTATCAATCTTTATTGATTCGGTTATTTCAAGGAATATTTCCAATGAGTTAACACCATAAATTGGCTGTGTTATACAGAAAGACGCTCCGGATTCATATTTTTTCATCAGCCGGTTGTAAATACCTTGGCTGCCCGATGGAGGCACAAGTGTGGCGCAGCCGATTCTGAATGCTGTTTTTCGAGCGATTTTGCCTGAAAATGTCTTTCCTTTATTCATATCATCAACAAGTTTTATAAGCCTGAAAACATCAGTTTGAAAAACCGAATCAGATGGACTCTGAGCAGGATCACCTGTAACGGCGAGTATATTTCTTATTCCCAATATGTCTGCTCCCAGAAGATCAGATGTCAGACCAAGCAAGTTACTATCTCTGCATGTAACATTGACAACAGCTTTTACGCCGCATTTACTCTGAATAAAATTGGCTGAAGCGATAGCACTTGGCCTTAATCTGCCCATAGGACAACTTGTTACATTTACAAAATCTATAAAGCGCGAAACAGCATCTATCTTTTTTCTCAGCTTTTCAAAATCGGCATCAACGGGAGGATTGATCTCAAGCGATATGCTAATCGGTAAATCTTCCTGATTGTATTTTTTATTCATCGTTGATAAAAAATCGTTTCAGCACTTCTCTGTAATGTTTTGAAATCTCCATTGATCTATTGTTTTTATAATCATAAAAAACAACAACGCTCTTTCCGTCTGCATACACCGTTTTGTCATAACCCACAATTTTCGTTGTAATAGTAAAACTTCTTGTTCCTATCTTTGAAACATAGCATTCGGCAGAAATATTCGTTCCTATAAAAAGAGGTCTTCTATAATTACAACTGTTGCTTGCCGCTATAACCGGCAGATCTTTTAACTCCGTCATCTTATCCCAGCCAAACAGATCTTTAAAAAGCCAACCTCTCGCTATTTCAAAATAGGTAAAATATACAGCATTATTCACATGGCCCATTGCATCGGTATCTCTGAAACGAATTTGAATATGCTGAACTATCTTATTCCCCACTTCAACCTCCCAAAAAATCACCTTGCACTTATACGCTGCTATTGCCACTGCAGCTGCGTTTAGTGCGCAACATCAGTTATTATAATACTATTTTATGCAAAATTCTATTATAAACTTTGAACTGCCGGATCATCGGCAAAAATTGTATGCAACCGGGAGTTAATTCAGATTTTAGATATTATGAGACCACTGCACAGTAAACGTCTTCACAGCAATATCTGCTTTTTCATAGGCGAGGCAAACTTCTGCAGGATTA
>CAZPBP010000132.1:0-3162 GCA_964584845.1 uncultured Hippea sp. | reverse complement strand
ATGATAATGTTTGTATCAAGAAAGGTTTTCAATCCCAATTGTCTCTTTCTTTCGCAGAATAATCTTCTTTGTATAGTCCCTTTGCTATACCTGAGAGCTCAGATATGTTTTTGGGCACAGGTGTTATAACTATGGTATCATTAATGACATCAATGAAAACCTTGTCACCCTCGGTTATGTTAACTCTCTTTCTTATGGATTTAGGTATAACCAGTTGGGCTTTTTTGCCTATTCTTGCCATTTCCGACATATATTTATAACCTCCTGCTTTTAATATATTATAGACTACTTGAATAGTTGACTATGAGTTCCGATACGTAGTAAAATAATCTCGGTTTGATTATTTAATAAGCATATAGCCAATATATCTCCCCCAAGATGGAATTCCATGCAATAGTTATAGTTTCCTCCTAACGAATGATTGTTCGACTCAGTCGGCAACGGCGTGTCTGTACGTAGCGCATTAAGGCAAGCAATAAGCCTTTCGAATTGATTATCTGTGAGTTTTGTTTTCTGAAAATCTTTTATAAATTGTTTGTGCCGTTTAAGTCTCATGAACGCATTAGTTCATTTGATGAAAACGATTCAACGTTTTTGTTCTCCATCGCTTCTTTTATCACATTCCTTGTAATCTCATTGGGGATATTGATTTCAAAAGGAATACCCTTGTGAAGATTGACCTGATATAGAAACATATTAAACGCATCACCCATTGTAATGCCAAGCTTATTAAATATATCCTTCGCTTTCTTTTTTGCTTCTTTATCCAGTTTGACACTGGTTGTCTCTCTTACATTGACCGCAGTCATAATAGCCCCCTTACAATACTTTAGTATTATTATAATGCAATTATAATTATTATCAAGCAAATTTTCGATCAAAACATCGACTGAATAATCGAAATTGCCAAGCCTCGAATCTGTTGTTAATTTGACTTTGGCGTAAATGAGCGTATATGTGATAATAGAAGGAGGTTGAGATAAATACGAATATTAACAGTGAAGAAAGATTAGCATTGGCAAGAAAAGGTGTCGAACCTTATGCAAGCAGATACGGATATACGGCAACCAGAACACAGGCAATCACAGATTTGACTGAAAAAACCTTTTGACCGCCGTTTTCGGTCTTGTTCTGCCTTTCTCCCAATTCCTGATGGTGCAGTCTGTTACCGATAAAGTATCGGCAAGCTGTTTTTGAGTAAGACCGCGTTCAAGTCTTTTCTTTCTGAACCAATCTCCGGGTGTTTTCAGTTGTGATATTTTAAGTCGTCCTATATAATCAAGATCATGAATACCAATCGGGATTTTAATTGAAAATGAACGATAGTTTGCAAACCTATCCGCACCCATGCAAATGCGGGGACTTCGGCAACCCCTTCAAGGAATGCAGCTGCAAAACATCTGATATAATGCACTATCGTTCAAAACTCTCAGGTCCTCTTTTAGACAGGATCGATATTATGGTTGATGTTCCTGCTGTCAGTTATATGAAAACAAAAGAAACGAATTCTATGAGCTCAAATGAAATGAGAAAAATGGTACTATCGGCTTTAAAAAGGCAAAAGAAACGATTCGGAAAAACAATGTTCAACAGCCGGATGAACGCCAAAGAACTCGATAGATATGCAAAACTAAGTCATGATACAGAGTCAATTCTAATTCAATCAGCTGAGAAATTCGGCCTTTCATTAAGGGGAATCAATCGGGTAAGAAAAGTATCAAGAACCGTTGCCGATCTGAACGGTCATGACGAGATAAAAGAAAATGACCTGCTTGAAGCTCTCCAGTATCGGGAGATTGCATTTAACTCCTTATAATGAAAGCGACAAATAATGAAACCAAAATATTAGTATTTACATCACTGGCGCATTTTTTGTTTCATTACTATGCAATGCTTTTCCCAGCTCTCGCCATACCGCTGATGCTTTCATTGAAATTGGATTTGGCAGATGTTTTTAAACTCGGTTTTTTTATGTATCTTTTGATGGGCATCGGATCGCTGCCGGCAGGATATCTTTCCGATAGGTTTGGGAAAAAGAACAGCATAATTGTATTTTTTCTCGGATCATCCATATCGCTGATTTTGGCCGCTCTTACACATAATCGTAATGCTTTTATACTATTTCTCGGAATGATCGGACTCTTTTCAAGTATCTGTCATCCGGCCGTTATGGGTTTGATATCTGTCGGTATAAAAAATATCGGCACGGCACTCGGAATAAACGGAGTATCCGGAGCAATCGGTTTAACATCGGCGCCCTTTATCGGAGCTTTGCTGAACTGGATCGGAGGTTGGCGATTTGCGTTTATCGTCTCGGGTATTGTCGGCCTGCTATCCGGAATAATGATGATCATCAGCAAGGTGGAAGAAAGGCCGATCAGAGAAATAAGTATTACCAAAATCGGCAATACCTCAAAAAATAACCGCATCAAACAATTTATAATTCTGAGTATAATCATGACCTTAGGCGGATTGGCATACAGAGCAAACTCTCTTGTTCTACCTTCATATATAGAAATTCATGCTGACTTTTTATCCGGCCTTTTGGGCTCGTTTTCATCCGGTCTTTCCGCTGCAAATATAATGGCAGCTTCAGTTCTTGTATCAATTGCATACATATTCGGGATGGCCGGAGCTCTCTTCGGAGGAAAATTAGCTGATCGTTATGAACTGAAACGACTCTATCTGATTTTTTATTTTATTGTGTTCCCGACAAGCCTTCTCATGGCGATTACCTCAGGATTTTCGTTTGTTATGCTTGCCTCAGTTTATCTATTTTTTACACTCGGAACGCAGCCGATCGAAAATAGTCTTGTAGCAAAATATACACCGGAAAAATGGCGTTCAACCGCCTATGGAATAAAATTTATTCTTGTTTTCGGAATCGGCTCCACTGCAGTCTATATTGTAGGATGGATAAAGAAAGCATATAGTCTTGCAGCAGTTTATAATGCCATAGCCATTGTAATGATAAGTATATCTATTTTGATTGTTATGCTGATAGCTGTTGCCAAAACAGAAGAGAGCCGCCTTAAAAACAGATTGACTGCATCCGGCAATCTGCACCGGTCATCGTAGGAAACAAAGGATAAATATACAGGGGCTGCTGTCTTTTGTTTGTTAATATCATCAACAGCTTTCAGCATCAGCTCCATCTTATAT
>CAZPBP010000131.1:0-3263 GCA_964584845.1 uncultured Hippea sp. | reverse complement strand
CGCAAAGAAAACTATAAAAACAGTCTTGCTGCATTTTCATAGCAGATAAGTGATTTCGCCTCAGAGGAAATATCCAGCCGATAGATTGCCTCCGCATTTGCTCTTATGCCCGGCACAGCAGGAAAATCTGTCCCAAAAAGAAATTTTTCCGGAAACCGTCCGATTGATGGAAATAGTTTAAGAAGATTTTTTGGGGGCAGACCGCAAACATCGATATAAACATTTTTATGCCTTCTTATCATAAATTCAGCTTGCCGATACCAAAAACCTCTTCCTCCATGAGAAAGAACAATCGTCAGATTAGGAAAATCGGTTGCAACATCATCATATGTATAAGGATCGGCATATCTCATTTTTGAACCGGTAAATATAGAAGTACCGGCGTGCATCATAACCGGAATATTCAAATTGCTGCATCTGTCATAAACAGGATACAGTGCACTGTCGTTTACGTAATGCTCACAATGAACAGGGTGAAGCTTTAAACCTTTTATTCCCAACGCGAGCTGACGTTCAAACTCTTTGACGGGATTATGAAGATGCGGATTTAATGCTCCGAACGGTATAAATTCATCATATTTTTCAGATACTTTCAAGATTCGTTCAACCGGATGCAGACAAGCAATTTTAGGTGCATATTCGGGCAAAATTATTGCATGACTAATTTCCTCTTCAACCATAATATTGTGAAGTTCGCTATCAATTTGGTTGCCGTTATCATCATAAAGTCTTTTTTCATACCGTTTCCCAACCGACATAAGATAACCGAATGCCTCCTTTTTCCAGGCAAATTTATCGCCTACATGAACATGAACATCAAATATTTTCATCTACTCTCTCCCTAAGCTTAAATCGCTGAATCTTTCCTGTAGCGGTTTTCGGCAAATCATCCACAAATTTTATCCATCTCGGATATTTATAATGGGCAATTTTGCTTTTGCAGAACTCCTTTATTTCTTTTACAAGCATATCGGAACCGTTTATACCTTCATTAAGAACAATAAATGCCATAGGTTTAACCATATCCTGCTTATCTTTTTTGCCTACAACGGCAGCTTCAAGAACAGATAAATGCGACATAAGACAACTCTCGACTTCGGCAGGAGATACCCAAATGCCTCCAACCTTAAGCATATCATCGTCTCGTCCGGCATAATAAAAATAACCGGCTTTATCCTGATAATACTTATCGCCCGTATCGAACCATTTGCCGATCATGGCCGTTCTTGTTCTTTCTTCCATGTTCCAGTAACGAGCTGCTCTGCTTTCTCCCTTGACCATCAGAGTTCCGAGCTGACCTGTCGAAACATTCTTTCCCGATTCATCCACAATTTTAGCCTCATATCCTTCTACCGGTTTTCCGCTCGACCCGGGTTTTATATCTCCAAATCGATTTGAAATATAGATATGGAGCAGCTCCGTTGAACCGATACCGTCATTAATTTCGACATTAAAATCATCCAGCCACTGATCATATATCGGTTTAGGCAGAGGTTCACCTGCGGATACACATTTTTTTACCTTGCCCAATTTGTCTTTGATTTGAAGCATTCTGCCGTACAATGTCGGAACTGCAAAAAAGAGTGTAACATCGAATCTATTAATATTTTCATACATTGCTTCCGGAGTTGGGAGATCGGGGCAAAGAACGGCGGTAGCTCCACCGACAAGTGGAAAATAAAGTCCGTTGCCAAGTCCATAGGCAAAAAATAGCTTTGCCGCCGAAAACAAAATATCGCTCTCTTTTATATTTAGTATTGTTTCGGCATATGTTTCAACTGAAAACGGAATATCTTTCTGCAGATGAATCACTCCCTTCGGTTTGCCTGTTGAGCCCGAAGAATAAAGCCAAAACGCCGAATCATCACGATTTGTAGGCGCAGATTCGAGCTCGGTCGGCTTTGAGTTAATCCAAGTGTCGAAATCATCATAATCCTCAGTTTGGCCTACCGTGATCACTTTTTTGAGAAACGGTAAGTCGGTTTTGAGCTCTTCATAAAAATGAACCAATGATTTATCTACGATAAGAATCTTTCCTCTCGAATCGTTAAACATATATCTATAATCTTCACTTTTAAGCCAGTTGTTGAGAATAACGGGAACCGCTCCAATCTTTATAGCCCCGAGGAAAGCGACCGGCAGATCGGGTGTATCTTTCATAAGAAGCAGCACCCTGTTTTCCATCTCAACCCCATTGTCTCTCAATGCCGACCCAGCCTGATTGACTTTCTGTTTAAGTTTTCCATAGGTAATTTTTTGATCGCAGCAGACGTAAGCCGTCTTCTCGGCAAGCTCGTCGGCTCTTTTCAGAATATAGTCGGCAACATTAAACCTTTCCGGCACTTCTTTCATATTACTCCCCCTATTTTATCTATGCTCAAATATATAAATATTTTTCATTCTTCATTGTATGACAATATCGGCTCGTCTTGTGCATTAAACAAGTTTTTTGAACAAGACGATAAAGACGTTCTGAATCGGCTTTATCGTCTTGAGCCTCAAATCAGCCTCCTTCCGTGCTGCAAATCTTGACAATAGCCTTGATTTGCCCGCAATTCACGCTTTGTGAAACCTGTCTGCATGCAACGCGCAGGCAGGCGGATTCAGACTTTAAAACGCTCGAAATTATAAGGATGCCATTAATATTATTGTTGCTCCAAGTTGTTTAATATCAAGTGTTGTTGGATTATGTTTTTGGTTTTGGCAGAAACTCATCAAAAAGTTCATCATTCAACTCTTTGCCGTCTGCTATTGCCTCTCTGAATTTGATAAAGTCAATTTTGTCGGCCCCTGTTGCCTTTTTGTTATTAAAAGCCGTAAATCCTAAAAATGCTTCATAGTTCATATTAGCCGCAAGCCAATGTCTGCTTGAAAGCTTTGACTGATCCCAAAAAAACTTTTTCTTTGCACGAATCGCATCTATACTCATCGTAAGACATCCGGGGAAAAGATTTGTAAATTTCCAGATAAGTTTGTTTATGGACGCATCAAGCATTGAAAAATCAACTTTAAGCTCTTTGATTCGTCTTTTTGCACGATCAAGCGCCTCACCTTTTTTTGACTCACCATAAACAATTGCGCCGTCGTTTAAAAAATATTCCGTTATAATCAGAGGATTTCTGTAGTATTTGCTCCCATCGGTCAGCACAGGAACAACTTCTGTCAGCGCATTTTTTACCTTCATTTTGTATGCCGACCAAAACTCACAAGATACGGCATTATACATTGCATCTTCACTCGTCATAAGCCACGGAAGAAAATCG
>CAZPBP010000130.1:0-3294 GCA_964584845.1 uncultured Hippea sp. | reverse complement strand
AAAATTATTTCCGCGCCTTGCCGGTTAATTTATGAATACTGATTTTAAATACTCTGGTTTCATTTTTTAACTTTTCTATATATTTCATTCCTTTTTCCATAAATTCCGATGAATATTTTTGCAGCAGCCCTTCCAGAGCTTTCTGCTTATCTTTATCAAATACTTCTTCAGCCTCTCCTCTAATTATTACACTATTGTACTTTGTGCCGAATTTATCAGGCAATATCTCCGTATTTCCAACAATACAAAATGAAACGGCTGTATTGTAGTTAATATTATCAATTTTCTGTCCCATGACGGCACAATGAAAGTAAGCACAATCGTCAATAATGCAGAAATTCAGAGGTATTCCATACGGTTTTCCATCCTCAGAAACGGTTGATAGAACACCATATTCTGCTTTGTTTAACAGCTCTATTGATTCTTCTTCTGAGATAGCTCTGTCTTTTCTGCGCAATTTATTCATTTTCTAAATCGTCCAAAAGAACCATAGGCAGCATTATATTTTCTCAAGATTATTGATAGTTTTTTCTGAATCTGCACTTCCTGTATTTACAGTATTTTTCGGCTCAAACATAAGAACATGTACTTCGTTTTCTGCTCTCGGCATATGTTCTACGCCCTTCGGAATAATATAAAACTCTCCCTCATTCAATTCAATATCGCCATCTTGCAACTTAATTGTCAGGTGACCTTTTATTACCATAAATAATTCATCTTCATTTTTATGATGATGCCAAACGAACTCTCCTTTTAGTTTTGCCAGCTTTACATATTGGTTATTAAGTTCACCTACTATTTTTGGGTCCCAATAGCTATCAAACAAAGAAAACTTTTCAAACAGATTGACTTTGCTCATTTGATCGCTTTTTCCGCTTCAACCGGACTCAGCGGTATTTTGAAGCACAGCGAATATGTCGATGTATGAATTTTACTTTTTATCAAATTTATCGAGCCATGCAATAATTGATTTAAAAACTCTTAAGCCGTCATCGCTGCCCAAAATCTTTTCAACTGCCCGTTCGGGATGAGGCATCATGCCGCACACATTGCCCTTTTCATTAACGATTCCGGCAACCGAATCGACAGAACCGTTAGGGTTATACGTCTCAGAAATTATTCCCTCTTTGCTGCAGTATTGAAAAACGGTTTGAAAATTTCCATTGTTTGAAAAGTAGCATCCTTCACTATGCGCAATCGGCATTTTTAGAACAGAACCCTCATCGATTAAGTATGTAAAGGGTGTTTTTCCGACAGATTTTACATAAACCGTTTTATGAATAAATTTTAACGTTTTGTTTTTTAGAAGCGCCCCGGGCAATAGTCCGGTTTCAACCAAAATCTGAAAACCGTTACAGATTCCAAGTACGAGACCTCCTCCGGCAGAATATCGAGCAATCTGCTCCATAATAGGAGACGCCGCAACAAGAGCGCCTGCTCTCAAATAATCTCCATAAGAAAAGCCTCCTGGCAAAATCACACAATCAACATCGGGAAGAGGCGATTCATGCCATATCATTACAGGCTCGGCTCCTGCAAGCTTAACAGCATAATGACAGTCCGAATCACAATTTGAACCCGGAAATGTTACAACTCCAAACCGTCTTTTCATAGTTTTCTTATATCCGCCTCGTGTATAACCGGATTTATAAGAATCTTTTGAGCAACCTCTTCGGCAATTTTCAATGCTTCAGTTTCATTTGCATCTATATCCATATCAATGGTTTTTCTCACGCGCACATTTTTAATCCCGCTGTATCCAGCCCGATTTATAACCTTTTCTATGGCCTTGCCTTCAGGATCCAATATTTCATCTTTCAGATAAATATTTATTCTTACTTTCACGCACCTATCCGCTGAGCAATAATATCGTATCCTTCAATCAGATCTCCTAAATTATGCCTGAATCGATCCTTATCAAGCACACTCCCTTCCTGCCTGTCCCAAAGTCTTGCACTATCGGGAGTTATCTCGTCGGCTAACAAAATTTTCTCATAATATCTGCCGAATTCTACCTTGAAATCGACTAAAATAATGCCTCTGACAAACAAAAAATGCTTAAGAAGCGTATTAATTTTTAAAGCTAAGTTTTCTATGATTCTCATCTCTCGTTTGTCTGCTATATTAAATGCCGCAATATGATTTCTGGTTAGCTGCGGATCATCAAGATTATCGGATTTGAAAAAATACTCAATTATCGGGAAAGGCAGGTCGTCTCCTGCCTTTTTCCCAAATCGTTTAGCCAGACTTCCGGCAATCTTATTTCTTACAACAACCTCAAGAGGAATGATTTCAACATTTTTTTGCAGCATCTCTTTTTTATTGAGCGTTTTTTCGTACGCCATAGGAATCTCATCAGAGAAAAACTCAAATATCTTCTTACATATCCTTACATTGAGTTCGCCTTTGCCTTCTATGACAGCATGCTTTTTCCCGTTAAATGCAGTGGCATCGTCATTAAAATGTAAAATTACATGATCAGGATCAGAAGTTCCGTAAACAGTTTTTGCCTTACCTTCATACAGTAAAGCTCCCTTTTCAAAGTCACTCATTTTAGAAACCTGCCAGCAGTATCAGAATAGCAATAATATTAGTAACTTTTATCATAGGATTAATCGCAGGACCTGCGGTATCTTTCAGCGGATCACCAACTGTATCGCCTGTGATAGCCGCTTTATGGGCTTCAGAGCCTTTTCCTCCATACATTCCCGTTTCGATCAGTTTTTTGGCATTATCCCATGCCCCACCGCCTGTTGTCATAAATATTGCAAGAAACAGACCTGTAATGATAACGCCCACAGATAAAGCTCCAAGAGCAACAGGACCAAAAAGTATATACACTATAATAGGAAGCACAACAGGCATAAGACCCGGAACAATCATCTCTTTCAGGGCAACTTTTGTTACAATATCAACAGCTTTGCTGTATTCAGGTTTTCCAGTACCATCCATAATTCCCTCAATCTCTTTAAACTGTCTTCTAACCTCATTTACTACCATGCCTGCAGCTATTCCAACCGCCTCCATAGCTCTAGCGGTAAAGTAAAACGGCATCATAGCTCCGGCAAGAAGACCTATAATGACATAGGGATCTGTTAAATTAAAAGATAAAGTTAGACCCATTTCGTGTCCCGATTCTACATATTCGGCAAAAAGCACTAATGCAGCCATTACAGCCGAACCTATTGCAAATCCCTTTGTTACAGCTTTGGTTGTGTTTCCGGCAGAATCCAAAACATCAGTAGTAGCCCTTACATTCTCAGGTAGATCAGCCATCTCTGCGATTCCGCCGGC
>CAZPBP010000129.1:0-3375 GCA_964584845.1 uncultured Hippea sp. | reverse complement strand
CCGATGATGATATAGATTTCTCTCTTCTGATAGACGGACTTCAGGCGGAAAGAGAGCAGGGCATAACCATAGATGTCGCATACAGATACTTTTCCACGGAAAAGAGAAAATTTATCATTGCCGATACTCCCGGGCATGAGCAATATACAAGAAATATGGCAACAGGTGCATCAAATACCGATCTTGCAGTTATTCTGATTGATGCAGAAAACGGTGTTTTGACCCAAACAAAGAGGCATACATTTATTGTAACTCTACTTGGAATAAAAAATATAATTGTGGCTATAAATAAGATGGATCTGGTAAATTACGATGAAAAAGTTTTTAATAAAATCAAAAATGACTATACCGAACTTAAAGAAGAGATTGTCAAAAAGTTCCCGCTGTCTTATAACTTGACACTAAATTTTATTCCAATCTCAGCATTAAAAGGAAACAATGTAGTTAAAAAAAGTGAAAGAATGCCCTGGTATAAAGGCAAACCGCTGCTTGAGATCTTAAATGAGATAAAAGTTAAAAATGATATAAATCTTAAAGATTTCAGATTTCCGGTACAATATGTCAACAGACCGAATGCGGAGTTCAGAGGATACTGCGGCACAATTGTATCGGGAACGATAAAGGAGGGTGATGAAATAACGGTTTTGCCGTCAAGAACAAAAACAAAAGTCAAATCAATCATACCGCCTATAGGCTGCAAACCGCAAGAGAAATCGCCTGTAACAATCCCTGAAGCTTTTGCTCCGATGGCTGTGACGCTGACAACAGAAGATGAAGTTGATATTAGTCGAGGGGATATGATTGTGAGAACTGAAAATGTGCCTGATGTCAGCGACTGTTTTGATGCCTATGTTGTGTGGATGAACGAGGAACCCTTAGAGCCCGACAAAATATATGACATAAAAAGAGCCGCAACCTTTTTAACCGGATATATCGATGAAATATATTATAAGGTTAATGTTAATACGCTTGAGAAAGAGAAAACGGATAAACTGAGGTTAAATGAGATAGCTGTCTGCAGAATAGCACTATCTGCTGAAATTGCTTTTGACAGGTATGGCCAAAATAGACACACAGGCAGTTTTATACTTATAGATAAAACTACAAATAATACAGTTGGTGCCGGAATGATACTAAGCAGGCCGCTTTCCAGCCATAAATCTAATGATAAAAAAAGATGTTATACTCAAGCAGAGATTGATCTAAATGCTTATATCAGAAGACATTATCCTGAGTGGGGTACAAAAGATATCGAATGAACAAAATTCAAACTGAATGATTCACTGTAAGCGCCGTATCATCAAGGCGTAAATTGCAGGTAATTCGGAAGATTATTGTCGGATTTTGAAATACAGAGGAGGCTAATTTGAGGTTCAAGACGATCATTTATGGATCAATAGAGATGTTGTTAATGATCAGATGGAGCAATGAATAGGGAAATCAAATGATTAAAATTTTTATAATACTGACTTTGATTACTTTTGTGATATTGCTGGTAAGAAATAGTTCTCGAACATACATTCTTTTTGGAGGACTGCTTTTAATCTATTATCTGTTTGGTTTGATAGATACCAAAACTATGCTGGTTAACTTTGTCAATACATCGCTGATAAAACTTGTCTTGCTTATTATAGTTTCCTTGGTTATTCAAAGAACGGTGATGATAAACGGATTATCGGATCTGCTGATAAAAAAGCAGTTCAAGAGGAGTATTTTTAATTTGACTGCTGTTGTAAGTCTTATGTCGGCTTTTTTGAATAACACTGCTGTTGTTGCCGCTATGATTGCCCCAGTCAAAAAGAACAGATTTCATCCGCCCTCTAAGCTGCTGATTCCGCTTTCCTATTCTGCTATATTCGGCGGAACCATGACGCTTATCGGAACATCCACCAATCTTATAGTCAATGGTTTTGTAAGAAGTGCCGGTCTCAAACCGATCGGGCTTTTTGATTTTGCTTATGTGGGTATTCCACTGTCGATTGCCGGCATATTGCTGCTTATTATATTTTCCGACAAACTGCTCGACAAAAGAAACGGCTCTGCACTCAGTTATCTTGTCGAAGCTTCAGTTTTGTCCGGATCAAAGCTTATAGGAAATTCAATAGAAAGAAATGGATTGAAAAGTTTAAATGGAATTTCCGTAGAAGCCGTAATCAGGGATGGAAAGAGGCACGATATGTCCGGTAACAATGAAACTATAAAAGTTGGAGATATTATTATATTTTCATGCAATAAGGATAATCTTGCGTCATTCAGTTTTATCGACGGTATAACGATCTTTGGCAAAAAAAACAGATATCTGTCCAATAGCGCCATAGTGGAGGTTGTAGTATCCAGGTTTTCGGATCTGATCGGCAAAGCCATAGAGAATGTAGATTTTGAAACAACTTTTGATGCTTCTATGGTGGCGTTTAAAAGAGGTACTGAAACAATATCCGGAACTATAGGCAAAATAAAGATAAAAAAGGGAGACGGTTTCTTGATTTCTGCAGATGCTGAATTTTCAAAAATACAGAACTTGAGAAAAAATTTCTATATAATATCGGATATGAATAACAATAAGATTTTGAACAGAAAGAAGAGCTACATCGCGCTTTCTCTCTTTTTTGCGGCAATAATTTTTGCAGCTTTAAATCTGATTCCTCTCATAAAGGGATTACTAATGGTTTTAACCGTATTTATACTGCTGAAATTTATAACTTTTGAAGAGATTAAGCGGAATATACCTCTTGAACTGATTGTTATTATCGGATCGGCGCTGGGTATTTCCGATGTTATGGTCAATTTTGGAGTTGCTCAAATGGCGGCACGATTCATGCAGCCGGTTTTTTCAGAATGGGGAGTGATGGGAGGATTTATAGGAGTCTATCTTTTTACACTTCTTTTAACTGAACTAATAACAAATAATGCCGCCGCCGCCTTGGCATTCCCTATAGCTCTTCAGACCGCAAATCTTTATGGAGCAAGTCCCTATCCGTTTATTTTTGCCGTTATCTATGCGGCAAGCGGGAGCTTTGTATTTCCTCACGGATATCAGACAAATCTTATGGTAGCCTCTGCCGGAGGTTACAAAATATCGGATTTCGTAAAAATAGGCATACCAGTCAGCATTGTTTACAGTATAATAGTGATAGCCCTGGTTCCGATTTTTTTCCCGTTCAGATAATTCAATTGTAGCGGAGATCATTTTTTCTTACGGAAACGCAGCGGTTTTTTACGCTTCTTGAGTCATACCGATAGCTGGTCGTATATCAGATAAGACAGACGTCAATTTCATTTTATTTATCTCCTTTTTTAATAAATTTTTCTATGCTGATAACATTATGAGACCACTGCACAATAAGCATCTTCACAGCTTTATCAGGTTTTCCATAG
>CAZPBP010000128.1:0-3429 GCA_964584845.1 uncultured Hippea sp. | reverse complement strand
CGGTTTTTGGATAACTAATTCCTCCGCATGATAGAATCACCGTTTTTGACATATACAGCGCTCTATCGGTTTTGACTTCAAAAAAACTGTTTTTGTTTATGATGACAGCAGGCTCAAACTGATGAATTTCAACCTTCATTTTTGTCAAAAGCGATAAAAGTTTTTTAGCAAATTGAATAGAGTTAACATTGTTTATCCTGATTTTTCCAATTTCGTTCACGGTTTTGATGCCTATCGATTTCAAAAATTCGAGCAGTTCGTCTCTAAAAAACAGATGAAATGTATCCTGCAAAAATCGTCCGTTTCTGCCGTAAGCTTCGAAAAACTCATTAAAACTCCGACTATTAGTGATGTTGCATCTTGTCCTGCCGGTGATGGCAAGTTTTTCGAGACATCTCTGTTTATCCAAAAGTAGAATCTTGTCTGATTTCAGATTAAGTGCCGCAAAAACTCCGCTTACTCCGGCTCCGACAATTATACAATCATAGATCATAAAAACAGTCTAACATCCGGACTCAATTTTTACAGATCAAATTGCAAGAGTGTGTTCAAAAATACCGCTGCGAGGAGTAGAGCGACCTGTCTGTACACCCGAAGAGCAAAAAATAAAGCATCATCTGCTGCGTTGAAATCTTGCCGCCGCAGCTGCGGCTATGCCGGCAAGAGCCATCCTTATATCTGACGCTTTCTCTTTTTGCTAAAACTGTGTTTAATGTGTAACATTAGTTAAAAAGAGACAAATAAATGGCGTACATATATTTAGCAATAGCGATACTTGCTGAAGTTGCTGCAACAAGCGCCTTGAAGGCTTCCGATGAATTTACAAAAATAATCCCAATTTTAATAATTATTGTCGGATATGGAGCTGCATTTTATTTTATGACTCTGGTGTTAAGAACCATACCGTTAGGAATCACATATGCCGTTTGGTCCGGCCTGGGTATTGTTTTGATTGCTATTGCGGGAGCGATTTTATATAAGCAAATTCCGGACACACCGGCAATTATAGGTATGAGATTAATTATTGCAGGAGTGGCTGTCATAAATATTTTTTCAAAAACAGTCGGCCGTTAAATTCTGATATCGATAACGATATTTCAAAAGGAGTAAGAAATGATGCGGATTTATGTTGTTCTTGTTATTTCAATAGGTATCTCGGTGATACTGGGTATATATGTTTTTTCCGAAATAAAAAAGACTTATGATAAAAAAGGAACATATACGAACAAACTTCTATCTGTTTGGTATGCCATGTGGGCATTTCATCATGTGTCATTGATACTGGCGTCATTCTATGGTGTATGGTCGATATCAATTGACAAAACATTGCCTGGGCAGGAGGTCTGATTTTGTTTGCAATTGGAGCAGTTATCTTACCAATGGGAATGATTGAGTTTCGTTCATTGAGCAGAAGCTGCGGACAGGATATTTCGAAGCTCATAACTACAGGAATATACCGATGGAGCAGAAATCCGCAGTTTATCGGCTGGTTTTTAATACTTCTGGGAATATCACTTGCCGGGCGGTCTGGATTTGCATTTGTGCTTACAGGAGTATTTGTCATTGTGATTTATTTATACACTGTCCTGTTGGCGGAGCCTTATCTTGAGAGTTTGTACGGGGAGGAGTATCGTTCGTTTAAACTGAGGACGGCAAGATGGATCGGGATACCGAAGAATTAAATATCGCCTGACAAATGCATGCAGATCGATTCACCCCGTCGCTTCGCTCCGGGTGAATCGATTGATGCCGACGTTAGCGATCAAAGGAAGCATTGCACAACTTACAAAAACAGGAAAAAGATAGTTTGAGAGAAGTCTTGAAGTATAAAGTCTAAGACCTCACTAATGAGACCGACAGAATCTATCATTCAATTCAACGCTCGACTGGCGCTTATAGCTTGGTACTATATCATAGATTTTTGATGAGGCGATTTACAAACTTGACTAATTTGTCCTAACAAAATATAATAAATTAACAATACTGTTAATATGCCGGATTTAATATGAGATATATAGAGCTTGAGAAAAGCAAGAAACTTTATTTAAATTATAGTGATGTTGCAAACATATTAGGAATTTCTCCTGAGTCTGCTATGGTTACCTGCACAAGATGGGTGAAGAAAGGTGCTTTGATGAGGATAAAAAGGGGCACATATGTTCTTGGTTCAAGATGGCGCTTTATGGAGCGGGAAGAAAAATTTGTCATTGCAAGTATTCTTCAAAGCCCGTCATATATTTCTCTGACAACAGCTATGGATTATTATGAGATTACGACTCAAATGCAGCAAAATTTTATTGAATCTATATCTATCTACAGAACAAAAGAAGTTCAAATAGAAAATGATATTTTTAACTATACAAAGATAAGAAAAGAGCTTTACTTTGGTTTCGAAAAAAAAGGCGATATATTTATTGCCGCGCCGGAGAAGGCGTTTCTGGACGCTTTATATCTTAAATCCATTGGTAGATACAATTTTGATATAGCTGCTGTTGATGTCGACAAACTAAATAAAACCATTCTTGAGGCCATGATTAAAAAATATCCTGATAAAACCGGAAAGCGATATGAATCAATTAAATAAGCACGAAGTTTTCGAAATAGACACATTGAGATTGCTTAAAAATAAGATGCTTTTAGGTAATGTAGTTTTTGTCGGCGGAACAATGCTGAGATTGTGCTATGGATTAAATCGTTATTCCGTTGACCTTGATTTTTGGTTTCTAAGAGAAGTCAATTATGATGACTATTTTAGAAGATTGGAGGAAGTTCTTTCGGAATATTACAGAATCACCGATTCAAAGAATAAATTCAACACAATACTTATTGAAATCCAGTCCAACGATTCTCCAAGAAAGCTTAAGATAGAGATACGAAAAAAGCCCAAAAAGTGTGATTTTCAGGAAAAGATAGCGTTCTCTGAATACAGCAGCAATCAGGTGCTGTTATATGCGCTAACACCAGACGCTGCCATGAAAAGTAAAATCGAAGCTGCCCTTTCAAGAGGCGAAATAAGAGATTTTTATGATATAGAGTTTTTACTAAGAAAAGGTGTTCGGCTTGATATAGATATAGATAAGATGAGTAAACTCAAGAAAATAGCGCTAAGTTTTGCAGATAGAGAGTTTAAAGTTAAGCTGGGTTCGCTTTTGGAGCCTGATATGAGGAAATATTACATACAAAATCGATTTGATTACCTATGTTTCTATATAAAATAAAGATGGCGTTGGTAAAGTGAATTGTTTTGATATAATGTAAACTTGCTTTAAAGTTCACAAATTATGGAGAACATATGAAGATATTGGTAACCGGAGCGGCAGGGTTTATTGGATATCATCTAACGAAACGGATGGTTTCAAACGGCAACGAAGTGATAGGAATTGACAATATAAATGATTATTATGATGTCGGCATAAAATATGGCAGACT
>CAZPBP010000127.1:0-3475 GCA_964584845.1 uncultured Hippea sp. | reverse complement strand
TCGCACTTGATGCGGAATCTAAGTCCGGATTTCGACATTCGCGGAAATGACAAAGTGTTATGCGTTATCAAGGGGTGGCGTCTCTATGATTTGTTGATAAATCTCGGGAGTTTTTCAACAATCTCTTAATTATGGATTGATAGAATAATTCTTCAATATAAAACTGTTTATTGCAGCAAAAAGCATCTCAGGATTTTCGATCTGAGCCATATGACCGGAGTTCTTAATCTTGAAAACGGTTGTATTGAAACGGTTTGCCAGTTCTTTCGATAATTCTGCAGGCGTCATAACATCGGAATCGCCTACAATAACCGATACCGGCACTTTGATCTGCTCTGCCGCAGTGTGTCCGTCATAGTTCCTGCAAGCAAGAAAATCGTTATAAAGTGATTTCTTATTCTTCTCCATCATCTGAACCGCTTTATTTTTTTGTTCCGTCGATGCAGAAAATGAAAATGACCATTTTGCAATTGTTTCAATTGTTTGCATAGGAAAATTTTTCAAGCCATCTAAAATTTTTGAACTTACCGGTAGTTTCAGGCCGCTCCCAATAATTACGGCAGCCTTGATTCTGTCAGATCGTGAAGCAGAAACGATAGCTATCGCCCCACCCATCGAATGTCCTATAAGCACAACATCTGTTAAACTGTTTTTATTGATGTAATTTATAATCCAGTTGCTATATGCATCAACGCTGTCACATTTTCCACGTTGATCTGCATGTCCCGGCAGATCCGGTGTATCTATCTTATAATCCTCGGTCTCAACAAACTGTTTTTTGAGATCATTCCATATGCTGCCGTCATTTCCTGCACCATGTATAAAAAGTAAATTTTTCATCTTTTCCCCTTGCTCACCATTCCAATTTTTATACTATAAAAACCTAATTGAAAATCTAAATTAAAAAGTCACAACACTCGGAAGCAACAAAAACCGTTTACGGTATCTACTGCATAGCGCTCTATCCCTCTGACTCAGCTTATGGCATCAATTCCCGTAATCTGTTTTCCGATAATCAAGCTGTGAATCTCATACGCCCCCTCGTATGTATCAACTGCCTCAAGATTTAGCATATGTCTGATTGTCTGATAATCAAGTGATATACCGTTTGCTCCCATCATCTCACGCGCCTCTCTTGCAATCAGAAGAGCCCGTCTGACATTATTTCTTTTTACAAGCGAGACTTGATAATGCTTCAGCGTGCCGGCATCTTTAAGTCTGCCGATTTTGAGTACTGCAAGCTGGGCAAGGGAAAGCTCCGTTATCATATCTGCCAATTTGCTTTGAGTTAATTGAAATGCCGCTAACGGTTTTCCAAATTGGGTCCTATTTTTTGTATAGCTTATAACCTCATCGATACATGCCATTGCCGAGCCTATCACTCCCCACGCTATGCCGTATCTTGCCTGATTGAGACAGGTAAGAGGAGATTTGAGACCTGATGATTTCGGCAGAATATTTTCCAGCGGTATCTCTGCATCACCAAACACAAGCTCGCTTGTAACGGAGGCTCTCAAAGACATTTTATGCTTTATAAGATTAGCAGAAAATCCGTTAGTCTCTTTGGGAACAATAAATCCTCTGACAATACCATCGAGTTTCGCCCAGACAACGGCAATGTCGGCAATAGAACCGTTGGTTATCCACATTTTGGCTCCATTCAGGATATATTTATCGCCCTTTTTAACCGCTTTAGTTTCCATAGAACCGGGGTCGGAACCATGATCTGCCTCAGTAAGCCCGAAACAGCCGATCATTTTTCCGGCAGCAAGCTCAGGCAGATATCGCTTTTTTTGCTCTTCGGATCCGAATGCATAGATTGGATACATAACAAGAGCCCCCTGCACTGACGAAAAACTTCTTAAACCTGTATCACCTCTTTCAAGTTCCTGGTTTATCAATCCATAAGCAACATTATTCAGTCCGCTACAGCCGTAGCCATGAATGTTTGCACCGAGAAATCCAAGCTCTCCCATTCTCTTTATGAGCTCAGTTGGAAATGTTCCTTCTTCAAAATGTGTTGAAATTTCTGAAAGTACCTCTTTTTCAACAAACTCTCTTGCGCTATTTCTTACAAGCTTCTCCTCATCGGAAAAATCCAGATCAATATTTAGAAAATCGATTCCATGAAACATTATAACCCTCCACTAATAGTTGGATAATATCTTAACATGTTTTTATTTAATATCAAGCTTATTTCTATTCGATTGTTTGCAGAAAAACAAAAAAGTGATAAGATCACTCTATATGATTGATACAAATAAGATCATTGATGCATCCAAAAACCTCTTCCCATTTCCGGTTGTAGCAAGAAAGCTTCTTACGGCTATAGAAAAAGATGCAAGTGCCGAACAGATTACACGTATAGCATCATTAGACCCGTCTATAACCGCTAATATAATCACTGTGGCAAATTCTCCGTTTTATGCAGCAAGAAAAGAAATAACGGATATTATTCATGCAACAACAAGAATCGGGTTTGAAACAGTAAGACAAATTGCCATAACAAAAGGATTCAGCAATCTATTTTCAAGAACGGATTTAACTGATAGATTGCTGTGGGAGCACTCTATTGCAGTTTCTATTCTGAACAAACAATTGGCAAGAAGAATTGGAGGAGTTTCGGAAAGCACCGCTTATACAATTGGTTTGCTGCACGATTTCGGAAAGGTTATATTGAAAAGAGCAATACCGGAAGATTACAATAGGGTGTTAGAGATATGCTATAACGAGAATAAAGAAGTTAGAGCTGTTGAACTGGATATTCTGGGTATAACTCATGATCATTTTATCGGAGAAATAGCTAAAATCTGGAATCTCGGCAATATCATAACTACTGCCTTATCAAATCATCATGGACCGTATGATACTATTTATAGTGAGGCAAGCAGTTATGCACCTATAACAGCATTATCTGATGCTATTGCCAATAGTGAGGGAATTGGAAGAAAAAAGCCGTTAGATATTGATATAGAAAAAACCGAACCATTCAAATTGACAGGCATAGATATGAATGATGTTGAATTTGTTAAAGAAAAGGGTTTGAAAGAGTTTAAAAATACTATAAATTTTTTCTGAAACCTTTCATTATTGATTACTTTTGATAAAATGGCTTGAGATATATAAAGTTAATTATATGGATGCGGGCGATTAGCTCAGCTGGGAGAGTGCTGCCTTCGCATGGCAGAGGTCAGGGGTTCGATCCCCCTATCGTCCACCAAACATGACCTGATTTGAATTGACCGATGCAGTTGACAACGGAACAGCAAAAACAGACTTTCTCATTGTATATTAAATATTAAGTAGTTCGACTTTGACAACTCTCTCCAATGTGCTACTTAATGCGGAGTAACAGAAGGCGAATAAGAACATTCTTGTCATCGTGAGACCACTGCACAGTAAGCGTCTTCGCAGCTTTAGCAGGTTTTCCATAGGCAAGGCGAACTTCTGCAGGATTAACCGGTTAATTCAAGGA
>CAZPBP010000126.1:0-3500 GCA_964584845.1 uncultured Hippea sp. | reverse complement strand
ACAATTTTCAAGCTAACCGGTTAGCCCTTCAAATTTTAATTTTTAAATCTCGCCGACTCTTTGGCTTCTGTGAAGGCACTTATTGTACACCGGTCTCATTATGAAGGGAATCGGAATACTCGGTTCAACGGGTTCGGTCGGCATTCAAACATTAAGCGTTATCGGTAAGTTTCCGGAACTCTTTAAGGTTGAGATGCTTACATCTTTTCATTTTTCCGATGAACTTATAAAACAGATAAAACGGTTTAAGCCGTCGTATGTTTATACTAAAGATAAAAACGGCTTCAGTCTTGAAGATGAAAAATACACCAATAATATTGATGAGTTGTTCGGTTTTTTTGATTCCGGCAGAATAGATCTTATAGTTTCAGCTATATCCGGGATAAACGGAATTATTCCGACATATAAGGCCATTTTGACGGGAAAAGAGATTGCAATTGCCAATAAGGAGAGCTGGGTTTCAGCAGGGCCGTTTCTGAAAAACGCGATAAACAAAAGCGGAGCGAAAGTAGTTCCGGTTGATTCGGAACACAGTGCCGTTTTTCAGGCGATCGGAAAGGACAAAAGATCAGTCAAAAAAATTATTTTGACTGCGTCGGGAGGCCCGTTTCACGATGTTGAATCTTCCAGACTGAAAGATATAGGGATAGCTGAGGTTATGAGGCATCCGGTTTGGAATATGGGTCCTAAAATTTCTGTTGATTCCGCGACATTCTTCAACAAAGGCTTTGAGATAATTGAGGCGGCTGAGCTTTTTGATCTTGATTTTGAAGATATTGATGTTTTTGTTCATAAACAGGGAATAGTTCATTCTTTGGTGGGTTTTAGTGACGGAAGTCTTATTGCTCAGCTGGGACAGCCTGATATGAGAATACCGATTGGATATGCTCTTAATTATCCGGAAAGACTGCCTTCTTTGCCTTACGATGTCGGAGAAGTCGAATTCGACCAGATGAGTAATATAAAGTTTGATAAGCCGAATGAAAGGGAAAAAAGAACACTTGATGTAGTGAAGGAGGCGTGGATACGGGGGATCGGTTCAAGAATTGTTCTGAATGCCGCAGACGAAGCGGCTGTCAATGCATTTCTGTCCGGCAGAATTCAATTTTGCGATATAGTTGATTTTGTGGAAAATAAGGTTATTAATGTTAATCTCGGAGAAGTTTTCGACATGAAAGATGTAATAGAATTGTCGGAGACTCTGTTGAGAGAATTTGATAAGGAGTTAGATAAAAAGATATGATTATTTGGGGTATAATAGCTATAGCAATTCTGATTGTTGTGCATGAAGCGGGTCATTTTGCTGCGGCAAAAGCTCTCGGTGTCGGTGTTGAGGCGTTTTCAGTCGGATTCGGGCCGATACTTTTGAAAAAGAAAATCGGAGAAACCGAATACAGAATTTCATTGATTCCGTTGGGAGGATATGTAAAGCTTGTAGGCGAAAATGATGAAGCCGAAGCTGAAGATGATCAAAAGATCAATTCATTCTCTGAGAAACCGGTCTGGAAAAGAGCTGTGATTGTTTCAGCCGGACCGATTACAAATCTTTTGATTGCAGTTGTCTTTTTTATAATGAGTTCATGGATTGGCGTCACAACGCTTTCTTCTCAGGTCGGTAAAGTTCTGAAAGATTCTCCTGCGTATATTGCCGGTATAAAGAAAGGAGACAGCATCATCAGTATTAACGGCAATAGTGTAAAAACTTTTAGAAAAATGGCCTCAATTATGAAAAAAAGCCCCGGAAAACGTTTGAGGGTTGTTGTAAACGGAGGCAGAGGCGACAGGACAATCTTTGTAGTTCCGGAACTCAAGCAGATAAAAAATATATTTGGTGAGAAAGTTGCAGCAGGTTTTATTGGTGTTATGCCCTCGGGAAAGAAAATTCTCCGGCGTTATTCATTCGTTTCCGGCATAAAAAACGGTGTTTATCAATCCTATAGAATAACATATCTGACTGCAGAATCGTTTGTTAAACTTGTCAGCGGCAAGGTATCCGCCAAACAGCTTGGCGGCCCGATAATGATAATTAAACTTGCCGGTGAAGAAGCGAATGCAGGTATCGGAGTATTTCTCTTTTTCCTTGCAATTATCGGAATTAATCTCGGTATTCTTAATTTACTTCCGATTCCTATTCTGGATGGAGGGCATCTTTTTTTCTTTGCAATTGAGGCGGTACGGGGCAAAAAGTTATCGGACAAGGTGGTGAGTATTTCTCAGCAGGTAGGCATGTCTCTTCTTATTCTATTGATGGTTTTTGCAACATATAACGATATTGCACGTTTTTTTCCGCATATTAGTTCAACGGTCAATTCGCTGTTTCATCAATGAGGAAGAAAAAGAAAACGGTTTTTATAGGGAAGGTTCCGATCGGAGGAGATAATCCTGTTGTTGTTCAATCTATGACAAAAAATCCTCCGTCTAAATTGAATGAGGTCATAGATGAGATAAATCAGCTTGCCTCTGTCGGGTGCGAACTGATAAGGATTGCCGTTCCTACTGAAAAAGATGCATATTTTCTCTCAGACTTAAAAAAAAAATCGATATTGCCCATTGTTGCCGATATTCATTTTGACGGCAGGATTGCGGTTAAAGCGATTGAAAACGGTGCCGACGAGATAAGAATCAATCCGGGGAATTTTCCGCAAAAGCAGCTTGTTGATATAATAAGAGCTGCAAAAAAAAGAAAGATACCTATAAGAATCGGCGTCAACAGCGGATCTCTTGAAAAATCGCTCGTTTTATCGGCGTCCTCTCTTGCTGATTCTGCATTGAGGTGGATAAAACGATTTGAGGATCTTGAATTTAGCGATTTAAAGATTTCCGCAAAATCCTCCGATGCCGCTATGACGGTGCAAACATATCGGATACTGGACGAGAAATCCGACTATCCGCTTCATATCGGTGTTACCGAGGCCGGTACCGTTGCTACCGGAGCGGCGCGTTCAGCTATTGCACTTGGAAGATTATTGAGTGACGGAATCGGAGATACAATAAGGGTATCATTAACCGGAGACAGAACTGATGAGGTCGCCGTTTGTTATGAAATTCTAAGATCTACCGGTGTTAGAAATGTTGGGGCCAGGCTTGTATCCTGTCCGACATGCGGGCGAATTCAGATTGATTTGACAATGCTTGCCCAAAAGGTTCAGGAGATAATAAAGCGAATAAGAGTGCCTATAACGGTAAGTGTTATGGGATGCGCGGTTAACGCAATTGGTGAGGCGAAGGATGCCGACATTGCGATAGCGGGCGGAGCAGGGTATGGATTGATTATAAAAAAAGGAAAGATTATAAAAAATTCTCCAAGAGAGTATCTAGAAAACCTTGACAATCTTCCAATCCCAGCTTATGATTTATTTGATATAAATAAATATGCAGACAAATTTGTGCAACTTGATTCTTACGACGCTAGTAAGCGGGGAATATCTCTTATTATTTCAAGAGGATGCCCATTTAGGTGCACATATTGTCAGCCTACATTATGCAGTATCTTTGGTCCT
>CAZPBP010000125.1:0-3569 GCA_964584845.1 uncultured Hippea sp. | reverse complement strand
CTATGGAAACATACAAGAAGAGTATATCAAAGAATGACTGGCTTATGCTCTCTGCGGATTCAGGTATATATAAATTGCTTGGAAGAGAATCGATCGATAAAAAATAACATAACAAAGATTACCTCTGTTAATTCATAAACGCTTATCTTAACCACGGGTATAAAACGCTTGGAATTAATAGAGGTAATCCAAATTAAAATTTACGGGAGATTGAAATGGCAAAGAGTGTAACATACAAAATATTGGAAAAGCATCTTACGGAAGGAAAACTTAAAAAAGGCAATGAAATAGGAATTCGTATCGATACCACACTGACTCAGGATGCTACAGGCACAATGGCCGATCTTCAATATGAGCAGATGGGAATTGATAGGGTGCAAACTATGCTTTCAGTAAGTTACATTGATCACAACACCCTTCAGATGGGCTTTGAAAACGCTGATGATCATCGCTATTTGACAAGCTTTGCAAGAAAATATGGTCTTGTTCTTTCAAAAGCCGGCAACGGAATTTGTCATCAGGTAAACATTGAGCGATTTGGCGTTCCGGGCAGAACACTTTTGGGATCGGATTCGCATACTCCTACCGGAGGCGGAATCGGAATGATATCAATAGGAGCCGGAGGACTCGACATCGCTTCGGCAATGGCCGGGCTTCCATTTTATATAAGAGCGCCAAAAATTTACGGTATACATCTTACCGGTCGACTCAAGCCTTTTGTATCGGCAAAAGATCTGATTCTTAAAATACTGTCAATTCTTGGAGTAAAAGGCAATGTCGGCTGGGTGGCGGAATATTACGGATCCGGTGTTTCAACGTTAAGCGTGCCTGAAAGAGCAACAATAACCAACATGGGAGCAGAACTCGGCGTTACAACATCGGTATTTCCATCAGATAATACAACAAAAGAATTTCTAAAATTGGAAGGCAGGCAAAACGATTGGAATGAAATAGCAGCCGAAGATGATTCGGAATATGATAAAATTATAGAAATTGATCTGTCCGAACTTGAACCCATGGCAGCGCTTCCTCACAGCCCCGGAAATGTAAAAAGAATAAGGGAAATCGAAGGAATGGCTGTTGATCAGGTGTTAGTGGGAAGCTGCACAAACTCGTCATATAGAGACCTTACCGTTGCAGCCGGCCTTACCGCTCAGGCCATGCAGAACGGCAAAAGGGTAAACCGGAATGTCAGTTTCGGTGTTGCTCCGGGTTCAAGACAGGTGGCAATAATGACCATGACAAACTCGTCGTTTTTGACCTTTGAGAAATTTGGTGCAAGAATGCTTGAGTCGGCCTGCGGATTCTGCATAGGTAACGGAATGGCTCCAAAAACCGATGCGGTAAGTATAAGAACAAATAATCGTAATTTCTACGGCAGATCAGGTACGCTTTCGGCAAAGGTTTATCTAACCAGTCCGGAAACGGCAATTGCCTGTGCGATTACAGGCAAAATAACCGATCCGAGAGATCTTGAAAATATGGGTATCAAATATCCTGAATTCGAGTTTCCGAAACAGTTCGTAAAAGATGATACACTTTTTGAATTTCCGCTAAGCAGAAAAGAATCTGCAAAAATAGAACTCTACAGAGGACCAAACATCGTGCAGCCTCCTGCAGGGGAAGTTCTGCCGAAATCTATTGACGGAGAAGTTTCGATAAAGGTTGACGACAATATAACAACCGATCATATAATGCCGGCAGGTGCCCGCCTGAAATATAGATCGAATGTACCGGTATATTCGCAGTTCGTATTCGAAACAGTCGATTCAACATTCCCGAAAAGAGCATTAAAAAATAAAGAGGCGGGTCTGCATAATATTATAGTGGCAGGAGAATCGTACGGACAGGGATCAAGCCGCGAACATGCCGCACTTTGCCCTATGTATCTTGGAGTTAAAGCGGTTATTGCAAAATCAATGGAGAGAATTCACAAAGCAAACCTGATAAATTTTGGTATTTTGCCGCTTACTTTCAAGAATCCGAATGATTATGATAAAATAACGGTTGGTGATAAAATTGTTCTTGAAAATGTGAGATCAGAGCTGATTGGCAATTCCGGAACAATTAGACTTAACGACAAAACCAAAAATATATCGTTTGATCTTTTATATGATCTATCTGAGCGAGAACGAAAAACCGTTCTTCTCGGCGGAACAATGCAGGTTGCAAAAAACTATCGCGGAAAAAGCTTTAAGGAAATCATAATAACAGAATAAAATCTTCAAAATTAAATCGCTTCCGGTATGCACTCCATTGAATGGCTGCCGGAAGCGCCTGATCAACTTCTTTCGTCTAATCTTTCCGGTCATCAACCAAAACGGATGCCTGAGCTGTAGGCATTATAACCAATTCTTCTATATCAACATGTTTGGGTCTTGTTGCACAAAAATAGATTGCATCGGCAACATCTTCGGGAGACAGAGGCGTTATTTTTTCATAAACCTTATCGGCGCGAACAGAATCGCCATGAAAACGTACTTTACTAAACTCTGTTTTGACCATGCCGGGATCAATTGTCGACACCCTTACACCCGTCTTAACAAGATCCATCCTCAACGATTTAGACAGCATTCTAACGGCACTCTTTACGGCACAATACACATTTCCACCCGGATAACCTTCCAATCCAGCTATTGATGCAATATTGATTATGATTCCGGTTTTACGTTCAACCATTGCCGGCAATACAGCTCTCGTAACATATAGCAAACCTTTGATATTTGTATCTATCATCTGATCCCAATCCGATAGACTGCCCTTCCATAACGGTTCCAGGCCTAATGCTCCGCCTGCATTGTTTATCAGCACATCTATATTTTTAAATCGTTCCGGAAAATTGCCAAGCTTATCGACGGCATTCCTGTCGGTAACATCAAGTTTTATTGGAAGAATATCGACTCCAAACTGCTCATATACCTCGTCGCTCAACTGATGTAAACATGCTATTCGTCTTGCAGCCGCAATGACATTGGCACCGTTTTTAGCAAATTTCCTCACTGACGCCCTGCCAATTCCACTGCTTGCCCCAGTTATTAACACAACCCTGTTTTTCATATCTGACTCCTTCATACCATTACTGCATTTTAATATAACTATTCAAACTTCTTCTCAAAGGTACTCCTGTTAGCTCTAATCTCAGCAAACAAAAGAAAGTGTTAAATGCAAAAGCGAAGTTCTTATCGGAACTTGTGACATAAAAGAGGCGAATTTGGAACTCAATATGATCGTTCATGGATTATTAGAGGTATCATTAATCTATACTAATCACCAAAGAAGTAAATTAAAAGAACAAATATGTAAATTTCTAATAAATCTCACCCATTAGTGATTTTTGTATAGGAGGTTGTCCGCCCGTAATGGAAGAGTTTTGGTGAGAGAAAATTGATTTAAAGAAGATTTTCCATTATGAGACCGCTGCACAGTGCTTTTACGGGCTTTAAAAGGGTATTTACTACGGTAAATTTATAGTAAATAACTAAAAGACCGCTAAACATATGTCATAATTCTACATCTAAGGATATATAATCAGAAAATCAGTTGAATATTAATTGATTTAATGAGTTATA
>CAZPBP010000124.1:0-3619 GCA_964584845.1 uncultured Hippea sp. | reverse complement strand
GTTAGTTTGAGAATTTTAATTTCCTGAAGATTGCCCTTTCTTTGACTTCTGTGGATCTGCTTATTATGCAGCGGTCTCATTATATTCCAAAAGAATAATTAACCATATTCGTTTGTCAATGGTTAATTAAACAGCTTTTGATAAAAAATTGCAATAGAAACATATAAAAGAAAGCGATAGAAATAAGGTTTATACAGCGAGACCTGAGCTGCCGCATCGCCCTCTAAGGCAGTCACAATTTCTGAGCCGTTCAGAAAAGAGGAAACAATCCGACCGACTATTCCATAGTTTTGTCAGGCTCGAAATACCATTATTAGAACAAACGAAATTAATAGAAGCACCTAAAATTTATCAGTGCATCATAGACGGCAAAAATGTTGTCAAAGGCCCAAAAAAACTTATCATTAAAAGATCGACCAACATAATGATCAAAAACGGAATAGCTGCCTTTGAAACCTGAAGTATGCTGCATTTTGCAATTGCACCTGAAACAATCAGACAGATTCCAAGAGGCGGTGTAAGCATTCCTATTGCGAGATTTGTTACCACAATGACTCCGGAGGTCAGCGGGTTTATGCCTATTGATGCCAGAATGGGTGCCACAATAGGAACAAACAGAATGAGCGATGCGGTAGTTTCAACAAAAGTTCCCATCAACAATAGAAAAAAATTGATCATAAGAAGAACCATGATTTTTCCTGTTGCCATTGAATTCAAGAAATGCGAAATTGCAAGCTGAACATTGTTGATCGAAAGATACCAGGAAAAGATAGTAGCCACAGATATGATCAGCAAAATTACTGAGCTTGTTACGGCACTTGACAATGCAGCATCGTATACTTCTTCCCATTTAAGACGTTTGTAAAAGAATTTCCCCACAATAAATGAATAGATAACGGCAATTGCTCCGGATTCGGTCGCCGTGAAGATACCTCCCAAAATTCCTCCTACCACTATGACAGGAGCACCTATCGCCAGAACAGCTTTTTTGAAACTGTTTTTGATTTTGGCAACATTAAATTCTTTTTTTTCTTTGTTGCCTCCCAAGTCGGATTTGACAGACAATAGAAATGCCACGACAGAAAGAGATATTCCGATAAGAATACCCGGCAAGATCCCTGCCACAAAAAGTTTTCCTATCGAAATCCCCGTAATAAATCCGTAGATAATCATCGGAATACTCGGCGGTATTATTACGCCCATTGAACCCGCAGATGCTATTGTTGCCGCCGCCATAGGTGCTTTATAACCGCTTTTCTTCATTGACGGTATAATAACCGATCCAATCGCAGCAGAATCTGCGGCGGCAGATCCCGATATACCCGCAAAAAGCATGCTTGCCATAATACCGGCTATGGCAAGGCCTCCAGGAAGAAAACCCACCACGCTCTCTGTAAAATCAACAATTCTCTTCGATAACCCGCCTTTGTCCATAAGAGCACCGGCAAACATAAACAGGGGCACCGCAAGCAGCATATAGGAATTTATTCCTCCAAACATCCTTTGCGCAAGCATCACTATCGGCATAGAATGCAGCAGAAATGCTAAAGCGGTTGAAATTCCAATTGCAAAGGCTATTGGAAAACCAAGTATGATCATGACAATAAGAAGCAAAATAAGTATTATCATGCTTTTACAATATCTTTAAGAATATCAGAGATTATATGTACAATCCAAATCAAAGCGGCAATAGGCAGAGCTGCAAACGGAAAACTGAATGGAATATTAAGTGTTGAAGTTTTCTGATGATAATAAAGCTGCTCAAGCTTTATACTTTCAATAAGAATAACTATCCAGAAAAGCAGTATCGCTGCCAATATAAAATACTTTATTATCTTTTTTGCCGAAGGAAAACGAGACCCAATAAGATCTATGCCTATATGACTTCCTCTTTTATACGCAACCGCAGATCCTAAAAAAGAAAGCCATACCAGCAGATATCTTGACACCTCTCCCGACCAGTATATGGAATCATTCAAAATATATCTAAAAAATACACCTATCCCCAAAAGTGCGGATAATGAAATCATCATCAAAACGACGATAATTGAAATTACTTTATCAATATCGCCGCTTAATCGGTTAAATGCAGCCGACACACTTCTCATAAGGAATTATCTATGCAGAAAAAGCTTAACAATATTTAGATTCAACGGCTGAGCGCCGGCATAAAAATACATTCTTCATTATTACTTTTGGTGTCGTAGTCTTTATCTGCTTTTTCCAGCTTTCCGCAGAGACAGAGATAGTACAGCTGATCCCATAGCAATAATGCTATTTTGATGCAGCAAGAATCATATCAAGATATAGTTTTGCATCACCGGTAAAGCCTGCTTTCAGGCCTCCAACCTTCTTCTTGAATGAGGCAATATCGGGATGCATATCTATAATCATTCCATGCTTTTTTAGCTCAGAGAGAAAAAATTTTACTTTGCTTCTATTTAATTTTCTTTCATATATTGATGCAGATTTTGCTGCACTATAGAGAAGCTTCTGATATTTTTTCGGTAAATTATCATAAAATGATTTGCTGCCTACAAATACAAGAGCGGAATAGACATGATGGGTCAGAGAGAGATATTTCTGAACCTCATACAACTTATATTGATAGATAACCGCCAACGGGTTTTCCTGACCGTCAATTACATGCTGGGACAGCTGCGTATATATAGGCCATGGCATCGGGGTCGGATTAGCACCAAGTGCGCGCCATATTGCGATCTGAAACTGGCTGTTCATCACCCTGATTTTAAGCCCCTTAAGATCTTTTGCACTATGGACGGGTCTTACCGAGTTCGTCAAATTTCTGAAGCCGTTCTCCAGAAAATGAAAACCGATAAGATTCGCATCTCTGAATTTTGATAAAATTCCCTTGCCTATATTGCCGTCCAATATTCTGTCAACATCACTAAAATTTTTGAATATAAATGGAAATTCTATCGCTTTTATCGCAGGAACGAACTTATCTATAGGACCGGCAGTTATAACTCCAGCTTGAAGAACACCCAACTGAAGCTGCTGCAAGATGCTTGTTTCGTCTCCCACGGAACCGGAGTGATGAATTATAACCTTTATCGCTCCCCCGCTTTTTTTCTCAACAATCTGTTTAAATTTTGCTGCAGCTTTATAGTGAAAAGTTTTCGTAGTTGTAACTATGCCAAGGTTTATCGTGTATTTTGCCTTCGCATTCGCCTTATTTACACTGAAGAAAATAAAACTGAAACCAATAACTATCGCCACTGTCCATACTGAAATCTTTTTCATGCAATCCCCCTTTATTTTCACATTAGTATAGCAAACTTCAAGATAATTTCAATGCAAACAGTCTTTTCAAAAAAATAGAAAACGTATTTTACTATTTTCTTTCCATTATTAAAATTAAATAATTCCATCAAATAACAATAAATAAGAAACGAGGTAATTATATTTAGTAAAATAGCGTAGACACAGAAGCAAGTTTGTTTAGTTCTTTCACAAAAACACCGGCAGAGATGCGTCCAAAATCTCCTGCCTTAACGCATGGCATAATGAAACCGTTGCACAGTAAACAGATCCACAGAAGGTTAAGATTGGGCAAAATTTAATAATTAAAATTTGAGGTACTAACCGGTTAGTTAAG
>CAZPBP010000123.1:0-3694 GCA_964584845.1 uncultured Hippea sp. | reverse complement strand
AAATATTCTTG
The DNA here is from genome assembly GCA_964584845.1 of uncultured Hippea sp. Taxonomy (GTDB): domain Bacteria; phylum Campylobacterota_A; class Desulfurellia; order JAADFJ01; family JAADFJ01; genus JAADFJ01. The sequence continues at coordinate 3,683 of CAZPBP010000123.1, read as the reverse complement.
TTCCGCGTAATGTTTTTGAGATACGAACCGACACTATGTTTCCGGCAATCAATGCATATCTTCCGTTTTCAAGCTGATTGGGCAAGTCGATTTTTCTCCTGTCCTCAAGACGAATCGGTACCGTACAAAGCAAATCCCATACAGTTGTAATGCCTTTTTTATAAAGGATTTCCGCTCTTTTTTTTCCTATACCTTTAATTTTAGATATATCTTCGGTTAATACTGCAATTGCCTTATTGCCGATGTCGTTCATATATATAATATAACCGCATCGATTTGATTTAACAACAGTTCAACAAAGAGTGTCTTGTCTGCTTCGCTCTTTATTTAACTCGCGATGAGGGTTATAATAAGTTTATGAATAAAAAAAGATTGCTGCTGGTTTCAGATGGAACCGCTGAAACTGTTAAGAAAATTACCGAAGCCTTTCTGGTCCAGTTCGATGATCCGAATGTTACGGTAACCCGATTCGGCAGAGTCAAGAATATAGAGCGTTTATCGGAAGTTATTGAAGCTATTTCGGCACAGTCAAATGTTATGGTACTTTTTACTATTGCCAATACGAAATTGAGAGATATTCTGCATCGATATTGCGAAGATAATAATATATTTCATATCGATATTTTCGGATTTTTTTTGAGGAAATTTGAGGAATTTCTGGAAAAAAAGATATCCGGCAAATCGGGACTTCTGCATAAGATGGGAGACAGATATTTTGATAGAATCGCCGCTCTTGATTATACGTTAGCTCACGATGATAACAAATCCATCAAAGATATAGAACTGGTCGATATCGTTATTTTGGGATTATCAAGATCCGGCAAAACGCCGCTATCGCTTTATCTCGCAGAAAATGGATATCGTGTTGCCAATTTTGCACTTGTGAAAGGTGAAAGCTATCCGTCTGTACTAAATAAAATTGATGGTAACCGCATCGTAATTCTGACAATTGATCCTGAGGTTCTGCTCGGCATCAGACGCCATAGAGCCAGGAAACTGAACCTGAAGAACTCGAACTACTGCAGCAGAAGTTTTATCTACGAGGAGACCGAAATGATCTATGAGCTTGTTAAAAAACATCCCGAATGGCTAAAGGCGGATGTAACCGGAAGATCGATTGAAGAAATAGCATCAGAGATTCTTGAGGTAATCAATAAAAAAAACAGCATAAAAACGCATAATTTATGAGACAAATGAAATGAAACTATTGGTAAATAATAAAACCGTAAAACTCGATATAAGAACGGTAACAGAACTGATCCGCAGTTTAAAACTCAATGAACAGATGCTCTATATTCAGGTAAACGAACAAACTATAAAAAAAGGGGAGTACAAAACTAAAATGCTGAAAGAAAACGATCATATCGATATCATAAGTGCGGTCGGGGGCGGACAATGCTGAAGATAGCCGACAAAGAGTTTTCCTCGCGATTAATTATCGGAACAGGGAAATTTTCGTCTAATAGTATTATGAAAGAAGCAATTGACGCCTCAGGAACCGAGATAGTCACAGTTGCCTTAAGAAGGGTTGATTTGGATAACCCCGATAGTGATATGACAAAAGCAATAGATTTTAATCACCTTCAGATTCTGCCGAATACTTCAGGAGCGCAGACAGCAGAAGAAGCGGTAAAAATCGCCCGCATCGGCAGAACGATGGGACTTGGAAATTGGGTAAAACTTGAGGTTACACCTGACCCATGGTATCTTTTACCGGACCCGATCGGCACCCTTAAGGCTGCAGAACTTTTATCTAAAGATGGATTTGTAGTGCTTGCATATATGAATGCAGATCCGGTTCTTGCAAAAAGACTGGAGGATATAGGAACGGCGGCAGTCATGCCTCTTGCCAGTCCGATCGGCTCTGCTAGAGGGATAAAAACAGGTGAAATGATTCGTATAATTATTGAAAATTCAAATCTTCCGGTTATCGTGGATGCCGGCCTCGGAACACCTTCCGATGCCGGATACGCCATAGAGATGGGGGCCGATGCGGTTCTTGTAAACACTGCTATCGCCGCATCCGACAATCCGGTTAAGATGGCTAATGCCTTCAAACTTGCAGTCAAAGCCGGAAGAATGGGCTACGAAGCAGGACTAATTGCATCAAAAGAGCATGCATACGCAAGCAGCCCCGAAAAAGGCATTATATGATACACAAAAATTTTTTAGCGCTGCTTGATGACAATCCCTGGGAAAAGATTTCCGGTAAAATAAAAAATGCCGGACTTGACGATGTGGACAGGGTTTTAAAAAAAAATAAACTCAATATGGATGACTTTGCTATCTTGATCTCAAAGGCGGCAACTGAAAGAATATCTGTATTAAAAGAGAGAGCTCACCAACTTACAATCCAATATTTCGGAAAGGCGCGTTTTCTTTATGCTCCGCTTTATATCACAAACAGATGCATAAACAGCTGCGTTTACTGCAGCTTTAGCAAAAAAAATAACATCGAAAGAAAACACCTGAATGATGCGGAAATAGCAAATGACGCCGAATATCTGCATAATCAGGGATTCAGGCATGTTCTCGTGGTCAGCGGCGAGGATCCGATTATCATGAAAAGCAATTATCTAATAGATGCAATCGCCCTCCTGCATAAGAAATTTCCTTCTATATCTATAGAGGTTCAGCCGCTTACGGAATCGTTATACAGAAAAGCAGTAGCTGCCGGGTGCGATGGGCTAAGCCTTTATCAGGAAACTTATAACCGCGATACCTACAAGACCGTTCATACCGGAGGGCCCAAAAGGAATTTCAAATGGAGAATCAACGGCCCGGAACGTGCTGCCTGTGCCGGAATCAAGAAGATCAATTTTGGAGTGCTTCTCGGACTTGCCGATTTCAGAACCGATATCTGGTTTGCCGCATTGCATGCAGCTTATATAAGAAAAAATTTCTGGAGAACACAAATAGGATTTTCATTTCCCAGAATAAGACCGTTTGTAGGCAGCTACCACCCTGATGTTGAGGTCAAAGACAATGATCTGTTCCAGTTAATTTTAGCATTAAGAATTATGTTTCCTCAGGCATCACTGGTGTTATCGACAAGAGAACGACCCAAATTCAGGGATATGCTTCTATCTGTAGCGGCCACCAATACAAGCGCCGGCTCAAAAACAAATCCGGGTGGATACAGTGATAATTCAGCTACAGGTCAGTTTGATGTAAGCGACAACAGAAGCCCGTCTGAAGTCATCAAAGCAATCAGCGCAGCCGGACTCTACCCCGTACAAAAGGATTGGGATATTGGACTCACGGGCTGACAAGCTTAGATCCGTATTCGAAAAAGGCGCCATATACCCTGTTATAACGCCCTCATTCTGCATCTATGATCCAATTGAACTCATTAGAAAAATTTCCGATTATGTTGATATTATCCAACTTAGAATGAAAGAGGGAACCGATTCCGATAAAATTTCCCTTGCCAGAAAGTTCAGGGAAAATTTTAAGGGCATTTTAATAATAAACGACAGAGCTGATATTGCTCTTCTTTCCGAAGCGGATGGAGTTCATATTGGTCAGAAAGATTTATCAGTTGATGATGTAAGAAAAATTGACAGTAATCTCCTGGTCGGTGTTTCAACACATAATGAAAATGAAATTGATATGGCTATAAAAGCCGGTGCCGATTACATTAACATAGGCCCTATATTTTCAACGCAAACCAAAGCAGTTTC
>CAZPBP010000122.1:0-3714 GCA_964584845.1 uncultured Hippea sp. | reverse complement strand
TCAATGATGTTAAAAATATGAAACTGATTTCCTATACTTCAAGATCGCTTATCGGGCGGGCAGAATCTTTGGAAAACAAGATTTTTCGGCAGTTTAATACCCTGACATCCATAAGTTACAAGAAAAATGCTCACAAGACAAATATTATTCTTGTTAAGATAGTTTTACTGTCTATTCTGATATTTGTATTGTTTGTCATTGTTATATTTGCTTTCAAGATATTCCGCAAGCGGGAAAAAGATAATATTATGCAGACATTGGATCTTGCCTTACTTTTATCAAAAACCGGCATATTCGATCCGAATAAAACATTAGAAGTAATGACCAAGGTGCTAAATGCAAATGGAGTCGGTATAGCACAGATAAATAATCAAGGGTTTCTGGTTTATAAACATTACTATATACGGCCTGAATATCAGTTTATTGATCCGTTGGATAAAAAGTATTGGGTTACCGTAAATCAGCATGCAGCAGGTCAGGCAAAAGCTGCAAGAAAAACCATAATAATCAATCATTATGAAAAATATCCCGATGCACACAGAGAATGGAAGAATTCAGGCTTGCGCGCATTTATGGGAATGCCGCTTTATGACGAATCGGGAAACTATTTTGGCCAATTTTCTGCAAATTGTTTTACGAACTACCGATTCACAAAAGAAGATATAAAAAGATTTGAACTTTTTGGACAAATTATCATAAACCTCTACGAAAAAGAGAAAGGCATAAAAAGATTGCAGGATTTTAAAGAGAGAATAAGAAAATTGGCTACAGGTATATATTGGGGAGGGACAAGCAATAGAGAAACTACAATGCAGCTGATTCTTAACAGGGCAGAAGCCGCACTTGATGCAGATACCATGTTTTTTTATGATAAAACCGATGATCTGCTTCATATCAGCAATCTGAATCATCCGATTGATTTGGATAGTTTAGGAAAAACTATTGATACGGCAGGATATGCCGCACTTTTTATTAATATGAAAAAAAAGGAGATCAGAGAGTGTGAACCGTTTACATTTAAAGAAAAGAATCTGCTTCTGCTTGCAGAATCACTAAAAACCGAAGAGAGATGCCATGGCGTATTGGGTTGTTTTTATAAAAGCTCCGAAGATCTTGAAATAAAATCATTGTCCCTGAAGATCGTTGCGCAGAATGTTTTGCTTGAACTGGTTAATTATGACATAATAAAAGCCAATGAATCGCTTCTTAACTCGATAGATACTCAATTGACAAGGCTTTTGATATCATCAATGGAAATACGCGATTCATATACGCGGGGTCATAGCGAAAGAGTTGCATCGTATTCAGAATTTTTGGGCAGAATTTGCGGTTTGGGCACATCAGAGGTTGATGCGCTTAAAACGGCTGCTCTTTTTCATGACATCGGAAAGATGGGAATACCTGATATGATATTACTCAAACCCGAAAAACTGACACGGGAAGAGTACCGCATAATACAGCTTCATCCTGTTATTTCGGCAAACCTTATTAAACCTGTAAGACGTTTCGAGTCCTTGGTTCCGATTATCAGAGGGCATCATGAAAGATGGGACGGCAACGGTTATCCCGACGGACTTAAAGGTGCCGATATTCCGTATCTGGCACGCATAATTTCGGTTGCCGATGTAATGGATGCCATTTTGACAACAAGACCCTACCGTAACTCTTTTAGCGACGAGCAAACGCAACAACTGATTATGCGGGAACAGGGGAAACAGTTCGATCCTGAAATAGCGGCCGTCGCGATAGACCATTTTGATGAGTTAAAAAGGTATGCAGAAAGGTATGAAAATTCATACTCCAAAATACAGGTTTCATATCCTGAGCTTGATATATGGCGCGATATTTATTTTTACATTGATTACAAAACAGGATTGCTTAGACCCGAAAATTTTCAAAGCGGAGTAGCTGTTTTTAAGAAAGAAAATCGTCCGTTTAGACTCTTTTTAATTGATCTAATAAATCTTGGAGAGATAAACAGGGAAAAAGGCGTAGCAGCAGGCGATAAAGTAATAAAAGACATGGTTGATAGTCTGGATGAGATACAGACAAAATACGGATTTAGAAATCTTGCAAGACACGGAGGCGATTCATTCGCCTTTATTATACTCAAAGAAGACATAGAAGAAGAAGATAGTATCGAAAAAATCAGCACTGAGATAACAGAAACACTCAAGAGAACGGAGATAAAATTTTATTTAGCAAGCTCGGATTTTCCGGAAAATCAACACCCGCTGTATGATACCGAAAAGAAAATTAGGAAAATAAAGAGTTCGGGAAAGAAATCGGCATAACATCTGCTTTATAACAACCTTCTAAATATTACAGGCTTGCTGAAGTTTTGTTCAATCGTGCCCGTCGCGAAAGAGTACTTTCATAAAACAGCAATTTTACTCACCTTGCGGAAGTTCCGGTAAAATATTCAATTGTATTGATGCGCAGTTACGCCGATCTTTGGAGAGGAAAAATGATAAATTGCCCCTGCCGTATTAGTTTCTCTGCGGCTGAGGCAAGAAAACAACAATTAAAGACTTTTTCGGCACGCCATAACTGAGGTTACGGCAACCAAATTCACAATATCACTGCTTGAACAGCCTCTCGAAAGATCATTGAACGGCTTTTTTATACCGAGGAAAAGCGGCCCGATAGCCTTCATTTTGCCTATTCTCTCAGCCAGTTTATATCCTATATTTCCACTATTTAAATCGGGAAATATCAAAATATTTGCATTTCCGGCTACACTGCTTTCGGGATATTTCTTTTTTGCAACCTCAGGAACTATGGCTGCATCAAGCTGCATCTCTCCATCCACAGCAAATTTACTTGTTTTGAGAAGCTTCAGCGCATCTCTGATGCGATCGACCTCTTCTCCTTTGGCGCTCAAATTTGTTGAATAAGAAAGCAGAACCGCAATTGGGTCAATACCTATTGATTTTGCCAGACCGGCTGCGTCGTTCGTGATACAAGCCAACTGGTAAGATGTCGGTCTTGGTATAACTGCACAGTCGGAAAATATAAATACCCCATTGCAACCTATATTTTTATCCTCCGAAATCATCAAAAATGCTCCGCTCATAGGAGAGTTTTTAACCGTCCCGACAATTTTCAAAGCTGCTCTTGCCACATCTGCAGTGGGACAGTCTGCTCCACCTACAGCTCCGGCTGCGTATCCGGTTTCAACAAGCATTGCAGTTATATAAGCAGAATTTTCTGAATAGAGATAAGAATCTCTGATGCGATTTTCATACCTTTCAATAAACCGCTCCTTTAATTCGTCTGTATCGGCAATTTCGCATTGCATAAGATCTTTGCTCGAAAATTCATTTTCTATTGCAGCTCTTTTTCCAACTAAAACGGGGACGGCTATTTTCTTTTCTATTATTACATGCACAGCCCGAGTAACCCGTTTATCACCCTCTATGAGAGCTATTTTATTGTGCAAATTCTGAGCCGTAGTCTCCAATTTTTTTAATATTGTATCGTTGCTCGACATTTTGTTTTTCCTCTTTTCGAAGTAGTATATCTTAACAGTCTGTTGAAAAACTCTTTTTTATTCCTTTTTTTGTCATTACATTGCCCTCTTCTTTGTCATTCCGTTTTTCCCCTGTCATTCCGTGCCTGACACGGAATCTATCCATAAAGTCAAGATTCCCGCCTACGCGGGAATGACAAGGGGGCGAGTGGAAATGACAGGAGATGAGTGAGCATGGCAAA
>CAZPBP010000121.1:0-3719 GCA_964584845.1 uncultured Hippea sp. | reverse complement strand
CAGTAAAAAGCATGGAAACGTAACTTCTATATGAAGTCAAATGGGATGTACTATAACCGGTTAGTTTGAAAATTTTTATTTCCTGAAGATTGCCGTTTATTCGGCTTCCCTGCGGGCAATATGAGCTTTCCCATCTGCTTACGTTAAACTTCTTTGAATTAACCGGTTAATCCTGCAAAAGTTTGCCTTGCCTATGAAAAAGCTGATATTGCTGTGAAGGTGCTTATTGTGCAGTGGTCTCATTGTTGTCCGAAGCTCAAAATAGGGGAAAATTGCTTGCAGAAAGGATAAAGATAATGCATTATATTAGATAATGAAGAAGTATCTTAAATTTCTCCTGCCTATGGCGGTATTTGTACTGCTTTTTGCCATCCTATACCATAATACGGCAAATAACAGCGGAAAATCTATTATACACCTGAAACAATTGAGTGCTCTTCCCGACAGTGAAAAGAAGATAGAGAAGAATTCACTCAAGATCGCCATAGCTTCAATCCTGTCTCCGGAGGCAACTATCGGCTTATACAAGCCGCTCATAAGATACATAGGCACAAAGACCGGCAAACCGGCAATATTAGTTCAAAGAAAGACATACCAGGAGATTAACGCTCTGATCGAAAACGGTTATGTTGACCTCGGATTCATCTGTACGGGCGCCTATCTTTACGGCAACAGAAGTAAGATGCAGATATTGGTAATACCTCAAATAAACGGTAAAACAACTTATCAAGCTTATATTATAGCAAAAAAATCCTCAGGCATAAAATCGTTTTCGGCTCTTAGAGGAAAACGATTTGCTTTTACCGACCCAATTTCCAATACCGGCCATATCTATCCGCTTTATCTGTTAAAAAAAATAGGTGAAACACCGGATTTATTTTTTAAGAAGACAATTTTTACTTACAGCCATAACAGATCAATAAAAGCTGTGTATAGCGGAGTTGTTGATGCAGCTTCAGTTGATAGTATAGTGTTCAATGACTATGCAAAACGATATCCTGAAATAAGCAAAAGTATAGTGATAATCAAAAAATCAGTTAAATTTCCAATTCCGCCTGTGGTAGTTCCTAAAAAATTAGCTCCGGCTTTAAAAAAAGAGTTACGGCGCATATTGATCAATATAGATAGCAATAGTGCCGGCAAAAAGATTCTCAGAAATATAGGAATCGATAAATTTGTGCTTCCAAAACCTAATATGTATATAAAATTTATCAAGAGATATCAATAGCAATGAAAAGCAGTTTATATGCAGAATCGCTGGAGTTTCTAAGCAACGTTCCTTTAAAATTCAAAATAATGGGAATGATAATATTTACAGCCTTTTCAATCTCCTCTATATCAATAATACAGGTGTATAAAACCACGGAAAGACAGGCTGTTTCATATTTAAAGGAAGTCGGCAGATCAACGGCAAATGAAATGGCAAACCTATCGGAAGATTATCTTTTGACGAATGACATATATAAATTAGACCAAATTTTTCAGGAAACAGTTCGTCTCAGACCTAACCTTAGATATCTGTTTGTTGTCGATAAGTCGGGAGATGTGACGGCAAGTTCGTTTGGCAGTAGTTTTCCTAAAGAACTGCTTAAAGTAAACAGGAATGTTAAAAAAACCAAAATCGATTTGATTAGAACGGATGAAGGAAAAATATTGGATGGTGCAGCTCCAATAATGCATGGCGATTTAGGTGTCATACATGCGGGGGTGTCATTTAGGAAATCAACAAATAATATAGATAAGCTTATAAAATCTCTGGTGATTACTTTGCTTGTTATAGTAGGCATAGGCATTGTTCTCTCTCTGTTTTTAACATATATTATAACCGAGCCGATCAAAGATTTACTGGATGCAACAAATGCCATCGGAAAAGGTAATTATGCGATAAAACCTTTGAAATCCACCAATGATGAAATAGGAGAGCTGGTTCTGGCATTTAATGATATGGCATACAGACTTACAAAATCGGAAAAAGAGCGCTCTGAAAGAGAAAACCAGAGAAAGATGCTTCTCAAAAAGATTATCGATGCCCAAGAGAACGAACGCAAGAGAGTGGCAAGAGATCTGCATGATAAACTGGCTCAAACACTTGCATCTCTGACAATTGAGTTCAAAATAATAGAAAATTCTAAAACATTTAACCGTGCAAGTTTGACAAAAAAGATCAAAGAACTGCGGGGAGCAATAACCAAAGAACTTGATTCACTACGTACTCTTTGTTCGGATTTGAGACCAAGTGTTATTGATGATTTAGGTTTTATTCCCGCAATAGAATTATTCAAAGATGAATTCATCAAACGATACAAGATCAGTTGCGATCTCAAAATTCATGGTGATATTGACGGTCGCCTTGATAAAACTGCAAAAATAGTCGTTTACCGCATTATTCAGGAAGCACTGATTAATGTTGCCAGGCATTCTTTTACCGACAAAGTCAATCTGACGTTGAACTGCAGCAGCGACTTACTAAAAGGTACAATACAGGATAATGGAAAAGGGTTCGATCTGTCAAAAAAGCATGATCTTGCCGGGATCTACGGAATGAGAGAAAGAGCCGAAATGCTTAACGGAAGGCTTTCGCTTTACTCTGAAGCAGATAAGGGAACAACGGTTTCGTTCGAGATTCCTTTAAAAAACAGATCAACATCGTAATTTCACCTCAAAACAACAGAAAAGGGAGGTTTAAAGCAAATATGAAGCAATGCAGTGTATTTATAGTTGATGATCATAAAATGCTTATTTCAGGACTTGCAATGATCATCGAATCATCGGAAGATTTTACGGTTGCAGGAAGTGCAAGCAATGCAGATGACGCTATTTCATCAATAAAAGCAACAACTCCCGATATTGTTCTGCTTGATATAACACTTGGCAAAACAAGCGGAATAGATCTGATTCCCAAACTTAAAGAGGTTTCCCCTGATACACGAATTATAATATTGACAATGTATGAAGATCAACAGCATCTGAAAGCTGCAATCCAAGCCGGAGCATCAGGCTTTCTGCCAAAAAAGGCAATGGACAATGATCTGTTTTATGCCATCAAAGCCGTCGCAGAGGGAAAGGTCTATATCTATACATCATTGTTGAGAGAATTTGTAAACTCTGCACTGAAAGCTGAAAATGAACGGATTGTATCCAATGAAACCGATCCATGGAACAGTTTGAGCGACAGAGAAAAAAGTGTAATAATCGAAGTTGCGCGCGGATATACAAATAAGGAAATTTCTGAAATGGTTCACCTCAGCGAAAAAACGGTTGCTACATATCGGGCTCGTGCAATGTCAAAGCTGAAAATTAAAAGCAGGGCTGAATGCGTTGAGATAGTCAACGATCATATTAAATAGACTTAGGAGACTGCTGCAGCGGTCTTCTGAAGTTCGCTTACCTCGAATTTGTAGTCATTAATCCTACAGGATTTCCTTAAAGTCTCAAACATTTTACCACAAAGAATAGAATATTTTCCTACATACACCTCAATTAAAATCGATAAACTTATAACTGATGTTATAAGTGGATTAAAGGTTTTTGCAAATCTAATTTCCGGTATTTCTGCAGGAGCGTTTAATCAAATTTGAGGCCGAACGTCTGAGGAGACCACTGCATAATAAGCAAATCCACAGAAGTCAAAGAAAGGGTGAGATTTAGAAATTAAAATTTGAGATACTAACCGGTTAGTTTGAGAATTTTAATTTCCTGAAGATTGCCCTTTATTTGGC
>CAZPBP010000120.1:0-3744 GCA_964584845.1 uncultured Hippea sp. | reverse complement strand
CAAAGAAGTTCAACGCAGCGTATGGGAAACATAATAAAGCCCGCAGGGAAACCAAATAACCGGCAATCTTTAGTAACTGACCTTACGCTGAGACTGTGCTGAATGCGTAAGGTCGGTTACTAAATTACAATTTTAAAGCTAACCGGTTAGCCCTTCAAACATTAATTTTTAAATCTCGCCGGCTCTTTGGCTTCTGTGAAGACGCTTATTGCACGGTGATCTCATAGTAGCAATCCGGATTTTATTTGCCTTACTGTTGAGATGTAAGAGATGTGATTAAGGCATGCTTGAAATTGGTTGCAATGGATTATAATTATACCTGAAGACAAAGTAGGTTGTGATAAAAAGGTAAATAAGGACATTTTTTATCTATTATATACCTCTGAAGGAGGATGGATATGAGAATAGCTCAGGTTGCACCATTATATGAAAGCGTACCTCCAAAATATTATGGCGGTACCGAGCGCGTTGTTTCTTATCTGACCGAAGAACTGGTAAATATGGGACATGATGTAACACTTTTTGCGAGTGGAGATTCCGAAACAAAAGCAAAATTAATATCTCCGGTATCAGAATCTTTGCGTCTTGACCGATCGAAAGATCCGATCATTTACCATATGCTTTTGCTGGAAAAGGTTTTTCAGAACATAGAATCTTTTGATATTGTTCATTTTCATATAGACTGCATGCACTTTCCGCTTGTCAGAAGATATGGGACGGCTCATGTGACAACTCTGCACGGCAGATTGGATTTGTCGAGTTTATTATCATTATATAAAGAGTTTTGCGAAGTGCCTGTAGTGTCTATTTCGAACAGTCAACGCGCACCTCTTCCTCAGCTTAACTATCAAGGCACCGTTTATCACGGGCTTCCGAAAGATTTATACAATTTTAACGAAACAGGCGGCAAATATTTGGCCTTTCTTGGTCGGATATCTCCGGAAAAAAGACCGGATAGAGCCATAAAAATTTCAGAAAGGGCAGGGGTAGAACTTAAAATAGCTGCAAAAGTCGATGAAGCCGATAAAGAGTATTTTAACGCTGTAATCAAGCCGCTGCTCAAGAAACCGAAGATAGAATTCATAGGAGAAATAGGAGAAAAGGATAAGGAAAAATTTTTGGGTAATGCTCTGGCGCTTCTTTTCCCTATTGATTGGCTGGAACCATTCGGGCTGGTTATGATTGAGGCGTTTGCCTGCGGAACACCTGTAATTGCGTATGGATGCGGTTCCGTGCCTGAAATAATAGATAATACTATAACGGGCTTTATAGTTAACGATATAAAATCAGCGGTAAAAGCTGTTGATAATATTAAAAAAATAGATAGAAGAAAGTGCAGAAGAGTATTTGAAAATCGTTTCAGCGTCTCACGGATGGCAAAGAATTACCTGAAAATTTATAATAATATAATTGGAAACGTGCAGTTGCAGTGGTATAAGAAGGCGCTGTGAACAATGATGCCGTAAACAAATTTTGCATTATTGCGAGATCCCCGACAGCCGACGAATTTCACCATATTTTAAAATATGGTGATCTGTTTGTCATATTGAATCGATACGGAAATATACAACCTATCAACTTAACCGAAGGTTTATACTATAAAGACACAAGGTTTTTATCAAAATTAGAGTTAAGATTTGCGGATGCGCTGCCTTTATTTCTTAGCTCGACAATAAAATCGGATAACACTGTTTTAACGGTAGATCTTACCAATCCCGATATTTGGAAAGACGGCAAATTTATGCCTCGAGGCAGCATCTATCTCAATAGAACCAAATTTCTTTTTCAAAACCGCTATTATGAACGTATAAAGTTATCAAATTATGGAATTTCAAGAATTCATCTGCCTATCTCGCTTTACTTTAATGCTGATTTTAAGGATATTTTTGAGGTGCGCGGCGCAAAGAGGAAAAAAAGAGGAAAACAAATTATTTCAGTAGAAGACGAAAGCATTGAGTTTGTTTATAAAGGATTGGACAAAATAATCCGCAAAACTAAGATAGAATTTTCTGAAAAGCCTGCTACGGTAACCCAGCTTGGTGCTTCATTTAATATAATACTGGAACCGAAAGAGAAATCAGAGATTTTTCTTTCGGTTAGCTGCGAAACCAAGAATCACAATTATGTCAATCTTACGTACAATTCCGCCTTAAAAAATGCTAATAAGTTTTTGAACGGCATAAGCCAAACCGAATGCAGCATTTATACATCAAATGAACAGTTCAATAATTGGATAAACCGATCAATGGCGGATATTCATACAATGATCACGGACACATCCTGCGGTTTTTACCCTTATGCCGGAATCCCCTGGTTTTCCACGGTTTTCGGTCGGGACGGTATTATTTCGGCTTTTGAATGTCTCTGGGTTAATCCTGTAATCGCAAAAGGAGTATTGAACTATCTTGCCTGCACGCAAGCTAAAAAATTTTCTGACGAATATGATGCAGAACCGGGTAAAATAGTTCATGAAATAAGAAGGGGAGAAATGGCAAACCTTGATGAGATTCCCTTCAGGCAATACTATGGAAGTATAGACAGTACGCCGCTTTTTATAATCCTTGCGGCAGCCTATTATGATAGAACAGGCGATATTGAGTTCATAAGATCTATTTGGGGTAATATTGAAGCAGCAACTGAATGGATTGATAGATACGGGGATGTTGACGGTGACGGCTTTGTAGAATACATCAAGCGACGGGCTGACGGGCTTATCCAGCAAGGCTGGAAAGATTCGGCAGATTCTATATTTTATAAAGACGGAGCAGTCGCAAAGCCGCCCATAGCATTATGCGAAGTTCAGGCATATGCTTACAGTGCAAAACTTGGTGCTGCAAAGTTGGCAAAACTTTTAGGATATTCTAAGAGATCATCAAATCTTCTCGAAAGCGCAGAAAAACTTAAAAGAAAATTTGAAGATATGTTCTGGGTAGATGAAATATCTACCTATGCGCTTGCTTTGGATTGCGACAAAAAGCCCTGCAAAGTTAAAACCTCAAATGCCGGACATGCTCTTTTTGCCGGCATAGCATTTCATAGTCGTGCCAAAAAGATTGCAGATCTGCTTTTAAGCCCTGAACTGTTTTCCGGTTGGGGAATTCGTACACTTTCCAATAAAGAAAATCGTTACAATCCTATGTCTTATCATAATGGATCGGTTTGGCCGCATGATAATGCGCTAATAGCATACGGTTTGTCGCGTTACGGTTTCAAAGAGGAAGTTTTAAAAATTTTGACATGCCTGCATGAAGCTGATAACTACTTCAATTTTCAAAGGTTACCGGAACTATTCTGCGGTTTTGAAAGAAAAGCCGGCAGAGCGCCTACGCTTTATCCTGTGGCGTGTCCTATGCAGGCTTGGTCCGCAGCATCTGTGTTTATGTTGTTGCAAGCCGCTCTTGGATTAAGCATGGATGCAGAAAGGTCGACAATTATATTTAATAAGCCCGCTTTGCCGAATTTTTTACAATGGGTAAAAATAAAAAATTTGAGAATAAAAAATAGATTTGTGGATCTGTATCTTCAGCGATCAGATTTGGATGTAGGAATCAATGTTACACACAAACAAGGCAATATTGAGATAGTAGCCATTAAGTAACAATATTACTCACCTAACGCATCCCTCAGTTTATGAGGAAACGAATATCGGAATATCGGGGTCGTGTCTCAACATTGTATCGGAATATCGTAGAATATCGGGGTCGTGTCTCAACATTGGACATTCCTCTTTTCTTCCAATGTTTT
>CAZPBP010000119.1:0-3792 GCA_964584845.1 uncultured Hippea sp. | reverse complement strand
GTTAGCTCATCAAATTTTAATTTTTAAATCTTGCCCAATCTTAACCTTCTGTGGATGCGTTTATTGTGCAACGGTCGCATAATATAACTAAAGCCAATTCTAAAGATCTCAGGGCATCTACTTATTATTTATGGAAATTTGACCTCAACTCTATTCCTGCCGTTATGTTTGGCTATATAGAGCGCATTATCGGCACGTTCTATACAATCTGAAACGCTGTCCGAATAGATTAAGATCGGTGCAACGCCAAAACTTACCGTATATTTGATAAATTTATTTTCATATTTCAAAAATCCTGTTGCAAACCTCTGCCGCATTTTTTCAGCAACCTTTACAGCTACATCTACCGGTGTGTTGAGGATAATTATAAACTCTTCTCCGCCATAACGAAAAGCCTTATCGGTTTCTCTTATATTTGATCCTATAACCGATGTAAACTGCTTCAGGACTTCGTCTCCGGCAAGATGACCGAAGTTGTCATTTATAAGTTTAAATCTATCTATATCTGCCATTATCACTGAATATACGCCCGCACTATCCTTCGAATTTAGAATTTTGGTTAAAAAATCTTCCAATGCTCTTCTATTGAAGATATTTGTTAGCGGATCTATGTTGGATTTGCTCTTGAAAAACTCTATTCTATTTCTCATATTTACTATTCTGTTTTCATGCTTATACAGGTGAAATGAGTATTTAAGAAGCAGGGATGCTATTCTCGAAAAAAACTCGGCAATTTTAGTTTGGACGCCATCATATTTTTGATGATCTTTTCTTCTTGAGATAGCGATTGAGCCAAGCAGCAAACCGTTTGCAGTCAATGGAACTCCGATTGAAGATGAGATCACTTCTGCAAATCCTTTTAATTTTTCTCGCTCTTTAGGACTCAAACTTGCCATATATTCCGAATAGTTTTCAATTAAAACCGGATGCTTGCACTTAGCGGCATTTCCTGCTGCACCGGATCCTATCTCTAAATGATCAGGTGAGTTTTTTTGATCAAAGCCTACGCTAACCATCAGATCCAACCTGCCGGTTTTTCTGTTATAAGAAAATATATTTCCCATCTGGGAATCAGTCAGCTTCATAGCAGTGCGAATCACAAGACGGAGCAGATCTTTGTGCGATTTCTTTTCCAAGACAAGCGCAAAAAAATCCTCAATAAAGTCTATTACATCATTATTACTTATCTGCATTATCGTGAAAACCGTTGTTATTTGACAAAGTCAGGATTCTATTCAGTTCCTCAATCTCTTTTTCATCTTCAGAAAGATCAGACTCAAGGTCAATCCGCTTTTCAATTGCTTTAATTCGTTTCAGCAGAAAATAGAGCAGCTTGCCCTCTATATCCGGAACTTTATGCTCAAGCATAATTTCATGATCCTTTGTTTTTCTTTTCACTATTTTACCCGGTATGCCCACAACAGTGGAGTCGGAAGGAACATCTTTTACAATGACAGATCCGGATCCGATTCTGCTGTCGTCTCCAACTATAATATTGCCGAGAATCTTTGCTCCCGCCCCAATAACAACGCGATTTCCTATTGTCGGATGTCGTTTTACCTTTTTTGTACTTGTTCCTCCAAGCGTTACCCCCTGATAGATAGTTACATCATCACCTATCTCTGTGGTCTCTCCTATTACAACGCCCATTCCGTGATCTATAAAAAATCGTTTCCCTATTTTTGCCCCCGGATGAATTTCAATTCCGGTCAAAAATCTGGAGATATGAGAAATAAATCTGGCCGGAAAATAAAATCCGTTTCGCCACAGTGCCGAAGCCATTCTGTGAAACAAAAGGGCATGAAAACCGGGATAGCAGAAAATTATCTCAAGGACTGTTCTCGCCGCCGGATCTCTCTGAAAAATGGTTTGTATCTCTTCTTTAATTGACAAAATGTTAACCTCTATATTGCTATTGCTGCAATTCTATTATATACTCAAAATTTGTCAATGAAGTTAAAAGAAGAGATTAAAAATAGAATTTTTCACAAGCTGTATCTGTTTATAGGCACAGATAAAGCACTTATAAAAAAGAGAATCGGTCGGATTGCAGATGCACTCAATCTTCAACCTCCGAAATCTGTCACAATTGAAAATGAGATTCAATGGAAAGAACTTCTCTTTTCTCTCAATGAACAGCAGCTTTTTTCAAAAACCCGCCTGGAAGTTGCCGTACTTCCTTTTATGCCCAAAAAACTTAATTTTGACTTTGCCGACGGCAATTATCTTGGGCTGATTTCAGAAAAACCGATAAAGTTTACTCTTGCCGACTGCTATACGGAAGATACCGGAAAATTTGGAAAATCTGAATATATCAAATATATTAAGTATTTTATCGTGCATCACGGCAAAAGCGCCGGTTATGAAATAATTGAGGCGATATATGAAAATTGCGGAAAAGATATAGCAAAAATAGAACAGGAAACATTAAAACTTATTGCATATGTTGGCGCAAGAGACAGTATAAACAGTGAAGATCTCCTCATATTGACAAAAAAGGGCTCTGCCGGCTGGATAAATCTGTATAAAAAAGGACTCTCATTTTCACACAATGACAAATTTTTGAAAAAAATTGAAAAAGACGGCAAACCTCCTCAAGTTGCATCGGGAACGATTTTTAATGCATTGATTAAACAATCGGAACATATAAAAAAGAAAAACTTCAATCAAGCATTGGAACTGGTCAAGCAAGCGGATATTGCAATAAAAAGATCTGATTCATCTTTGGGGTTTATCATATTGAGACAGCTCTTGTTTAAATTAAACATAATTATAGACGGCGGATTTTCGGGCCAAAATTTTTGGAAAATTATATAAAAGTGAAACCGACTTCTTCAAATAATATCCCTTAATTCGTCTCATGCAGTCTTTTAAGACTCAGTTGCTATCCAATCTTGAATCTCTATAAGCTTATGAAAAAGTACCGCCATCCACATGGGCAAAGTAGGTTTTTTCAAAAGTCTGTCGATTAATTTTTTCAGCTTCCCGACAGTAAACAATTCTTCCGGACACCATGATAGCTACCATATCACTTATTTCCAAACCCCGCGAAAGGTCGTGGGTAGTCATAATTATTGTTCTTTCACCGGTGTGCAGTTTCGCCAATAGATTTCTAAAAATTCCGGCAGCATGTTGGTCTAAGCCGGTGTAAGGCTCATCAAAAAAAAGTATCGTCGGTTGATGAACTATTGCCCGGGCAATGGAAAGTCGCTGTTGCATTCCCCTGGAAAAAGTTTTCACTAATTCATGTCTTCGTAAAAATAAGCCGACCTTTTTGATAACTTTTTCCACCCGCTGCTCTAAATTCTCTATGTCATATAATCGTCCATAGAATTTTATGTTTTCATAAGCAGTTAAATTATTGTAGAGAAATGTCTGATGAGAAATGACTCCGATCCGGCGGCGAAGTTCTTCTCCTTCTTCTGTATTAAATCCAGCTACCCGGAAGTTTCCTGAAGTAGAACTAATCAAGGTAGATAAAATTCTGATAAGGGTGGTTTTGCCGGCTCCATTGGGTCCAAAGATAGTCAGAAACTTTCCTTTTTTCACCTTCAGGTCAATACCTCTGAGAGCCTTGTAGCGGCCGAATGATTTAGTTAAACTTTCTACCTCTATCGCCCATTCAGACGTCATTTTTTCTCCGTTCTCTTGTCCTCTTTATATAATTCCATCAATCTTTCTTTCTTTTGTCTGCGGAGGGTTTGGTAATTCATTTCGGAGATTCCGCCGGCATGAAACCTGTCATCTAATTGAGCTATGGCAGCAAGAAGATCTTCCTTATTATCTTTAATT
>CAZPBP010000118.1:0-3849 GCA_964584845.1 uncultured Hippea sp. | reverse complement strand
CCCAAGAAATTCATACAATAAAGTCAGGATTCCCGCCTGCGCGGGAATGACAAGGTGGCAAGTGAGCATGACAACCCTCTTTGTAGTATTGGTCTTTTTCAACAGGCTCTTGAAGATTGCCCAATCCTATGCTTCCCCTTGGGCTCATTCCGCTTATCCATATGCTTTGTTAAACTTCCTTGAATTAACCGGTTAATCCTGCAGAAGTTTGCCTCGCCTATGAAAAAGCAGATATTGCCGTGAAGACGCTTACTGTGCAGCGGTCTCATAATAGAAAATTAATACAAGACGCCTTTAAGCTCTGTAAAATTAAAGGTTATTTGAGCGCCTGTCTGTTTTTACAGGCTGGAGCCACCTATATTTCAGTTTTCACCGCATATATCAGAAAATTTACGTTAAACCATCACGATCGGAACAATTCTAAATTGTCCCGATCGTACTTATCATCTAAGCGTAAAACGCGTGAATCTGCAATTATCCGAATTTATAAGAAACTCCAAACCCTCCACGCGGATAACGCCAATCGATATCATCACAACTTACTCTGCATGTTCCGCACTCTACGCATGCATCATAATTGATTGATACTTCATTTCTTATTTCATCAATCTCATAAACACCACACGGACATATATATAAGCATTGTTTCATCTCGCATGAGAGGCAGACAGATTTATCTTTTATTGCAAGATGAGATCCTCCAACCTCATCAACCTTAAATCCAATTAAATACAGTTTATCTTCAAGTCTCATCCAACACTCCTCCATATCTTATACAGATCCTTCAGCATATTGGTAAACCCGATCTGCTGCTTCATATTCTTCCAGATATTTTTCTGTTTTTTCTGTTTTGAAATTCCGTCAACAGTCAGAAGTTCGAAAGCTGCATCATTCATCAATTTAGGATATTTATCAAGAAGTTGTCTATTTTTTTGAAGAAGTTTCGGAAGAGCTTTGTATTTTTTTAAGTCACTCATAACAAAACTTTCCTGAAGCTTATCGACATAAGACGAAAGCGCTGCGGATGAAAAATCTCCTTCTTCGGCAGCTTCCAGATATGTTTGAGCAGCAAGTTTTCCTGATGTTATCGCTAAATTCGAACCTTCTCTATGAACGGCATTGACCATTGTAGCAGCATCACCCGCTATCATTACTCCATCACCGACAAGCTGAGGCATATCATTATATCCTCCCTCCGGAATCATATGAGCAAGGTACTCTTTGGTCTCACCTCCCGCAATAAGCGGACTGATTGCGGGGTGTTTTTTAAGAGATTCTATAAGCTCATTGGGGTTAATCTTATGCTCTATCATATCTTCAATTATCATACCGACACCAAGCGAGACAGATTTTTTGTTCGTATATAAAAACGCCATAGCTTCAGCGCCCTTAAAAAGACTTCCGGTCATCTCAATAGTAACGCCCTGGCCTCCGGTAACATTAAATCTGTCATTTATCACCTTTTCATCTAAACCGATTATCTCTTTGACAGCCAAAGCAACAGATTCTTTTTTGAGTTTTGTTCTGAAGCCAAGCGATTTTGCCATTAGAGAATTAACTCCATCTGCAATGATAATACAATTAGCCTTAATGTCTCCTTCCGGCCTGCCGGTTTTTATTCCGACAACCTTTTCATCTTCCATAATAGGCTCGGTTACAACCGTTTGATTGACAATCAATGCTCCGGCATCAGTTGCCTGTTTTGCCAGCCATTTATCAAACTGGGCTCTAAAAACCGTATGACAATTATATGGTTCCTTGTCGAATTTTGCATTTTTATGGCCGAATCCAACGTAGGATTCGTCATCTATCATCCACATTCTTTGTTCAACAATATGTCTTTCTACCGGTGCTCCGTTTGGAAACTCCTCCACAATACCCTTCATGCAATCGGTGTAAAAAACTCCTCCCATAACATTTTTAGCACCGGGAAACCGGCCACGTTCCACAACAATGACATTCACGCCGGCTTTAGCAAGAACGATAGCAGCCGATAAACCCGCAGGCCCGGCACCAACAATTGCAACATCATATTTAATATCGCTCATACTATCCTCCGAATTTCTGCATATTTTTTAGTTTCTCTATCAGTTTAGGTAAAAATTTTACAGCATCTTCAACAATACAATAGTTGGAAACATCGAAAATGGGTGCCTCCCGATCAGTATTTATCGCAATTATCGTATCGGATGTCTGCATACCGACAAGATGCTGAATAGCTCCGGAAATTCCACACGCAATATAGAGTTTTGGATGCACGGTTTGACCGGTCTGTCCTACTTGTCTGGACTGAGGAATATAACCCAACTGAACAGCCATACGCGATCCTGCCCATGTTCCTCCCAATGAGTCGGCAAGTTCTTTTATCATACCAAAATTTTCCTTGCTGCCCATCCCTTTTCCGCCTGAAACTATAACATCATAAAAGCCGAGATTTACAGTCCCTTCACCGGAAATAACCTTCTTTAATATTTTTTTGGCAATCTGATCCTCAGTAAAATCGATCTTTTCACTAATAATTTCACCCTCTTTGGGATCATCAACCGGAACGGCTTTAAAAACTCCCGGTCTCACCGTTGACATCTGAGGTCTGTGCTTTGGACAGTAGATAGTAGCCATCAGGTTACCGCCAAAGGTTGGTCTTGTCATCCAGAGATATCCGGTTTTTGAATCAATCTCCTGACCGGTAGTATCGGCAGTCAATCCCGTCCTAAGCGCAGTTGCAACTGTTCCCGAAAGATCTCTGCCTTGCGTTGTTGCACCGACAAGGAACACTTCCGGTTTATATTTTATTACAAGCTCGCAAATAGCATCACGATACGGTTCTGTCCTGTAATCTGCAAAGATTTCATTTTCGATTATATAAAACTTTTCGGCCCCATATTTAAAAACGTCGGCAGCAAGATGAGAAACCGATTTGCCTACTGCAGCGGCAGCAACGCTGCATCCTCTCTGTGACGCAAGCTCTCTCGCCTTTGTTAAAAGTTCGAATGATACTGCTGCCGATTTTCCGTTCGTTTGCTCAATAAAAACCCAAATATCTTTATAATGGCTAATGTCGGAATCTTTTTTTGATAAATCAATCATAATATACCTCTCAAGAAACCTTTTTTAAGAACGGTGCAATCTTATCAGCCGTCTGATTTACCACATCATCAAAAGTTCCCGATAATGTCGCTCCACGCTGCCGTTTTTCCGGAGTAAAAGCCTTTTTGACCATAGTTGGTGAATGTTTCAAACCGCACTGCTCCTTATCAAGGGGAACATTTTTTCCGGAAAGCAACTCTATTTCTGCTTTCTCAGCCTTTATCAGATACGGCAGCGGAGAGTGGGAGAGAATATTAAGACTTTCTTCAACCGTAAAAAATACCGGAATCGGCGCTTTAATCGTTTCTTGGCCGAACTCTGTCAATCTTGTTGCAATTACATACTTTTCTTCCAAATTAAGTTCATCGATTTTGATTAAATATGTAATCAGCGGAAGATTGAATCTCGTTGCTATTCCGGGACCCGTCTGCGCAGTATCTCCATCTATCGCCTGTTTACCGGCAAAAAAGAGATCAACATCTCCCTCCAAATCCACAATCTTTCTTGCACCCTCATAAAGGGCATAAGAGGTGGCAAGAGTATCAGAACCTGCAAAAATTCTATCACTTAAAAGATACGCCTTATCAGCTCCTCTGGAAAGACACTGTTTAAGTGCCTCTGAAGCTTGCGGAGGACCCATTGTAATAATGGTTATCTTGCCTCCGTATTCACTTTTTAGCCTGACGGCTTCTTCAACCGCATGCTCCTCAAACGGATTCAGAATAGCCGGAACACCTTCCCTTATTAATGTTCCGGTTTCAT
>CAZPBP010000117.1:0-3911 GCA_964584845.1 uncultured Hippea sp. | reverse complement strand
TTGACTTTCAATATGGAACATTGCGAGGGAATAAATGACCGAAGCAATCTCTCTTTTCTCCTTCGGCATTACAAAATTTGCGTTTATACTATTTTTTTCTTTTGTCCTTAATATAAATTACCGCAGAACGATTATCTCCTTCTCGTCTTTCATCAATCTCGAAGAGTTTGCTTGCCCTTATAAGCTCGCCAAGTTTTTTATAACCGTAATTTCTCGGATCAAATTCGGGGGTTTGATTTGCTATGTTCCGACCTACTGTTGCAAGATGCGCCCATCCGCTCTCGTCGGAAGATGCCTCAAGAGCATTTCTCAATAAACGTACAAGTTTTGTATCCCGTTTAAGCTCATTTGCAGATTTGCGCTTGATTAATTCTTCCTCTTCATCCTCAAAGCGCAGCAGTTCGGTGTAGATAAACTTATCGCACGCAGCAACAAACGGTTCGGGTGTTTTACGTTCTCCGAAGCCGTAAACAATCAAACCTGCCTCTCTGATTCTTGATGCCAGTTTTGTAAAATCGCTGTCACTTGAGACTATACAAAATCCGTCGAATTTGTCGGTGTAAAGCAGGTCCATCGCATCGATTATCATAGCACTGTCGGTAGCATTTTTTCCATAAGTGTAGCTGAACTGCTGAATAGGCTGTATCGAATATTTCAACAACACATCCTTCCATCCTTTTAAACCCGGAGTTGTCCAATCTCCGTAAATTCTTTTTACATTTGCCGTCCCGTATTTTGCTATCTCAGCCATAAGACCGTTTATTATAGTCGGCTGAGCATTATCCGCATCAATTAATACAGCCAAATTCATAGTATCAATTTTAGCCATTTTTCCTCCTGCATTGTTACCGGTACTCTTTGTTTTTTAGAGCTATTTTTATTGTGCAGTATAAATGAGAACCGTCTATAGTTTCAGATTTTTTCTTTGCATTTATATATATTCTTTTGGTATAAAGTAATTTATTATAAAAATCAAGTGAAATCGCACTATTTTATGAACTGTTGAAAATATTCGCCACTCGATTATCATAGATAACCATGAATAATAAACAGATAAAAGAGATAATAATCTATACCGACGGAGCCTGCAGCGGAAACCCCGGCAGTGGTGGATATGCCGCTGTGATAAAATATAAAGACAGCAAGAAAATTGTAAAAGGATTTGAAAAAGAAACAACAAACAATAAGATGGAACTTACGGCTGCCTTAAAGGCTTTGGAGATTATTAAAGAGCCATGCGCAATAAAACTGTACACAGACTCTGCATATTTAATAGGCGGAATCACAGATTGGGTAAAACGATGGCAAAAAAACGGCTGGAAAACTGCCGGAAAAAAGCCTGTTAAAAATAAAGAATTGTGGGAAAAGCTGTCACTTCTTAACATGAAACATAATATTAGATGGATAAAAGTTTCAGGGCACAGCGGAAATGAACTTAACGAACTATGCGACAGGTTGGCGAAAGAACAGATAGTTTCAATTGAATAAAGAACAGCTTCAGGATTTAGACTATAGCGAATTTATCAGCTATCTGTCAAACTTTGCACTGAGCGTGTATGGAAGAATGTCGATAATGGACAGCAAACCTGTATTCGATCGGGATAGGCTTGTCGATAATCTTCAACTAACCGACGAACTGTTCCGTCTTTTAGAAAATACGAATCTTAATATACCGCCGATTGAAGACATTGCTCCCGTCGTTAAAGAATCTGAAACCGGGGTACTTTATCCCGAAAAGATTCAGCTGATTATCGATTTTCAATCGGTAATAGGTTCGATTTTTATTGACTGTGAGGAAAAATATAAAAGAGCGCATCGATTTCTGGGGCGGCTTAAGCCTATTGATAATCTTAAAATTCTGAGTTCTATAATTAAAGACGGAAAAATCAGACATGACGCAACGGAAAAGCTTGCATCTATAATCTCAAGAATAGAAAGTCTGAAAAAAACAATATATCAGAAACAGTATAATCTTATAAGAAAGCTCAAGCAATCGGATATCACGACAACCGATGATGTTTTAATAAGACAGGACAGATATTGCATAGTAATAAGAACGGCAAAAAGACATCTGGTGAAGGGAATGCTGATTGATGTTTCCGGCTCAGGCGCATCACTGTTTATCGATCCGAATGAAACAATAGAGTTGAACAACCGGCTTGCAATGTTAAAGGCAAAAGAAAGAGAGGAAAAACTAAAGATATTGTATATGTTAACTGAGAAAATCAGACATAACAACGATAAATTAAAAAGGCTCGCGGAGTATCTCGGAACATTAGACAAAATCAATGCTTTTTATAGATATGCCGTTAAATACGGCTGCATGCTTCCTGAATACAGGCACGGAATAAAAGGCTTTTTTCTTGATGGCGCAAGACATCCGCTTCTTGTCTCATTAAAAAGCAATGTTGTGGCTAATGACATAAAACAGATCGACAAGGCCGGAATGATCATAAGCGGACCAAATGCCGGAGGCAAAACGGTGCTGCTCAAAACTATTGGGCTTTCAATTCTCGCATTCTATTCTTCGATACCGATTCCCGTAAAAGCAAATAGCTGGATAGGAGATTATGACAATATTTTTACAATATTTGGAAATAAGGAAAATATGGCCGAATCGCTATCCAATTTTTCAAGCAAACTTATAAATCTAAAAGATATATTTGAAAATGCTACGGATTCATCACTTGTGTTGATTGATGAGATAACGGAAGGAACAGATCCTGAAGCGGGAGGCAGTCTTGCAATATCCATCTTTAAATCGCTCCTAAAAAAGAAAGTCCACTTTGTTTCATCGACTCATCTTCCCGGAGTGTCCCTTTGGGCGGCGGCAAAAGCCTCCGAAAGCATAGAAACCGCAGGAGTAAACTTTGATAGACGCACACTTATGTCTACATATAAACTTGAGTATGGAAAGATTTCCGAAAGCCACACATTTGATATTGCAAGCAGATTTCTCCCAAAAGAAGTAGTCGAGGCAGCTGCAAAAAACAATACGTCGGCAGGAACGGGATTAACAAAAGAGTTAATCGAAAAAATTGATATTTATAAACAAAAATTGAATGAATTGGAAACGATAATCGAAAGGAAACGAAAAGAATCTGAAATTTTGTCCGGAGAAAAAAAAAGATGGTTAGAGGAAAAAGAAGAGATTCGTAAACAAAAAATGTGTGAGATTGAGCGCATCATAAAAGAATCGGAACAAAAAATCAGATCAATCAGAACTGTTCCTGAGATTCATAGAGAAATTGCTTCACTCAGGCAAATGAGCAGGGAAAAAACCGATGTTCCCAAACAAACAGAAAAATTTTCTGTCGGCCAGGCGGCAAAAATTAGAGGAACTTCAATCCTCGGTGAAATTTTAGAGATCAGAGCAAACAAAATGAAAATAGTCAGCTCCGGCAAAGAGATCTGGATCGACAACAAAGAGGCAATCAAAACGGCACCAAAACCGAAGTCCTCAACAAAAAAGATAAGTGTAACTTATCAGGAGACCGATTATCAAATTTCATGCAACTTGATAGGAATGCATATGGAAGAAGCCGAAGAGAAACTTCTCAGATTTTTGGATAATGCAATCCTGAATGATGCCGATACAGTGGTAATTGTTCATGGAATAGGTACAGGTGCGCTAAAAAAGATGGTATCGGAGATATTGATAAAAAGTGATTTTATTGCCGATATTCGTATGGGAAAACCAAAGGAAGGCGGAGATGGAGTTACTATTGCAAAATTTAAGTAACTATACAGGGGTCTAATAAGACTGCCGCGGCCTTCGGCCTCGCAGTTACAAAAAGATATTAGATGTCTATTTTCATATTTCCATCAACTATCCACCATCAACTATCCACCATCAACTATCCACCATCAACTATCAACCATCAACTATCAACCATCAACTATCCACCATC
>CAZPBP010000116.1:0-3923 GCA_964584845.1 uncultured Hippea sp. | reverse complement strand
ACTTATTATAATATATAGAATAAAAGGAAGGTGCTGATATGAAAGGTTTGATTAGGGCGACATTGTTTTTGGTTATACCGCTTAGCTTGGCAATTTTGTGGATATCGGATAGTTTTGTCAAAAGAATTGAACCGGGTGAAGTTCATGCAGCAGCAACAATAAAAAGAATTCCTGTACGTGTTGTTTCTGCAGGTCATAAAAATATTTCTTTGCTCGTAAAAAGCGGAACAATAACGGCATACAGAACCGCTGCCATTTCAACGCGAATGATGGGAGAGGTAAAAAGAATCTATGTCAGACCTCTTGATAGGGTAAAAAAGGGTGATCCTCTTCTAGAGATAGATTCCGCAGGTCTGAGAAATAATATCAAAGCGCTTGAGGCAAAAAGAAGAGCTGCTTACGACTCATTGATAAATGCAGAAAACAGATACGACAGATTTTTAAATCTTTATCGCAAAAATGCTATAAGCAAACAGCAGTTTGAAGATATAGAACTTGGATATAATGTAGCAAGAGATAATCTTAAAGCTATAACATCAAAAATAAAAGCAGTAAAATCAAATCTTTCCTACACAACAATAAAGGCGCCATTCTCAGGCATAATAACAAAAAAACTGACGGATGAAGGCAATATGGCTGTTCCGGGCAGAGCTCTCCTTGTGATTGATGAGCTTCCATATCAGGTTAGATTTGGTCTTGGTGAGATGCGATTTTCAAGATCATTGCTCGGTAAAAATATTCTTGTGTATACGGGAACAGCCGGCTATAAGGCAAAAATAGTTGAAATTTCTCCTACAATAGATCCGGCAACAAGAACATTTACGGTTAAAGCTACTCTTCCAAAAGATGCATTTGTAAAAAGCGGTCAGTTTGCCAAAGTTGTTTTAAAGAATTTGAGTCCGAATAAAACCATTGAAATACCGAAAAAGACTCTAATTAGTTGGGAAGACCTGAACTATGTATATAAAATTAAAAATGGTAAGGCAATTTTAACACTCGTAAGGGTCGGAAGAAGCAATGGAAACAAAATAGGTATAGAAGCAGGCCTCTCAATAGGTGATGAAATAGCAGCAACAAACACAACTTTGCTTCATGATGGCTCAAATGTTGAGGTAATAAAGTAATGGGAATAGCTGGAAAGCTTGCAAAAAGCTTCTATAAATCAAAACTTACCCTGCTTATTTTACTTGCATCTCTTGCGGTAGGTGTTTTTTCAACAATCATAACACCAAAAGAGGAAGATCCTCAGATCGTAGTTCCGATGATTGATATTATTACTCCTTATCCGGGAGCCACTCCAAAAGAGGTAGAAAAAAGGATAACGACGCCCTTGGAAGATATATTGTGGGATATTCCCGGGGTTAAATATATTTATTCTCAATCTGAAAGTGGGGTTAGTGTCGTTACAGTTCGCTTTAAGGTAGGTTTTAATACTACCAAGGCTCTTGTATCGCTGACTACCAAGATGATGGCTAATATGAATATTGCTCCTCCCGGCCTTTCAATGATGCCTCCCTTAATAAGAGAAAAATCGATTAACGATGTTCCGATTGTTACGCTCACTTTGTGGGGCAGAGGTTATGATGATATTGTTTTGAGAAAGTTTGCTGCAATTGTGAAGCATGAAACTGAAAAGATAAATAATGTTTCAGGTGTTTTCATAACAGGCGGGAAAAAACATAAGTTAATGGTGTATCTTGATGAAAAGAAACTTTCTGCAAATAAGATTTCTCCATTCTATATAAAAAGACTTATTGAGGCTGCAAATTTCTCGACAAAGTCAAATTTTGTTGAGAACAATAAATCTTATATGGTGAGAATTGGAAGATTTATAAAAGATAAAAATGATCTCGGTAATATTGTGGTCGGCATTCATAAAGGAAAACTGCTTTATCTTAAAGATGTTGCTGTAATAAAGGATTTTTCCGATGAACACAGCAGCTATACATTTATGGGTTTTGGTCAGGCAAGTAAATATCGCAATTTAGGAGATCAGCCTGCTGTGACGGTAAGCATAGCCAAAAGAAAAGGCACAAATGCAGTTCTTGTGGCAAATGCAATAAAAAAGAAAATAGCAATGATGAGAGGGACGATTTTACCGGACAATCTTCATGTCACCGTAACAAGAAACTATGGCAAAACGGCTCAGGAAAAATCTAATGAACTGATACTGCATCTTATAATTGCCACAATTGCCGTTGTTCTTTTGGTTTTGGTTTTTATGGGTATAAGGGAGGCCGTTGTGGTGCTCGTAACTGTTCCGGTTACACTTTCTACAGCCCTTTTTGTCAACTATCTATACGGATTTACATTAAACCGAGTAACGCTTTTTGCACTGATTTTTGTGATCGGAATATTGGTGGACGGTGCGATTGTTGTTGTCGAAAATATAAATAGGTGGATGGTTGAGAAGAAACTGAGTTTGGCCGAAACGATCATAGGAGCAACCGACGAGGTAGGCGGGGCTACAATTTTGGCGACATTTACAGTTCTTGCTGCCTTAATGCCTATGGCATTTGTCAGTGGACTTATGGGGCCGTATATGAAGCCGATGCCGATAAATGCCTCTGTTGCGATGCTTTTCTCGCTCTTTTTTGCGTTTACGGCTGCGCCATGGACAATATGGATAATTTATCATAAAAAAACCGGATTGGGACAGCTTTCGGAAGAGGAGGCTGAAGCGGCCGGTTTTTCGAGAAAATTCAGAAAATTTTATAGGAAATTTGCACTTGGATTTTTTAGGTCCAGAACTAAAAGGGTTATGCTCTATCTTTCGGTGTTGGTTCTGCTTGCCGGATCAGCTTATCTTATTGTCAATAAAAGCGTCATTGTGAAAATGCTTCCTTATGACAACAAAAACGAGATGGATATAGTACTTAATATGCCAAGCGGGACGACTCTTGAAGAAACCGCAAATGTGGCCAGACGTATTGCACACCGGATTATTAAAAAGCAGAATGAAGTAGTAGATTATCAAATTTATGTGGGTGAAGCAGCTCCATTCAATTTCAACGGACTTGTCAGACATTATTATATGAGACGCGGACCGGTATATGCTGAAATCATGGTAGATATGGTTGGAAAACATAAAAGGGTTGCAACCAGCCATCAGATTGCAAAACGGATAAGACCGCTTATTCACAAACTGGCAGATAAACTTGGGGTAGCGTATGCTGCAATTGTTGAAATTCCGCCTGGTCCGCCCGTTATGTCTCCTCTTGTTGCCGAGATTTACGGGCCTAACCAGGCTGCGATTATAGGTTTCGCACGAAAAGTTAAAAAGATATTTAAAGAAGAGCCGATGATAACCGATGTCGGCTGGCAGGAAAGAGAGCCTAATCCGGAATATAGGCTGACTATTGATGAAGATAAAGCAAAGCTTAACGGGCTTACCCGAAAAGAGATAGCCTCGGCAATTTGGATGAATCTGTCCGGCTTGAAAGTAGCTGTGGCAAAAACGGCAGACACCGAATCGGTTCCGATAATAATGAAGCTCAACGAAAATCAAAGAACATCAATTAAACAGATATTAAACACCAATATTGTTAACAGAGAAGGGTTCGCCATTCCGCTAAAGGAATTGGTCAAGGTTAAAAATATCGGGGATTATATGCCCATCTATCACAAAAACCTTAAAAGAGTTGTCTATGTTCTTGGAGATACTCAGGGAAAAGAGGAAGCTCCCTTCTATGGTGTGCTTAAAATACAAAATAAGATATTAAATATAAAAAACAGATATGGAAAGATCGGAGAATACTGGCTTAACCTTCCGTTTTTCGAGAATCATTTTTCCGTCAAATGGGGCGGAGAAATGCATATCACTGTTCAAGTGTTTAAAGATTTAGGACTTGCATTCCTGGCAGCGATTATGCTCATGTATTTTCTTATTGTCGGATGGTTTAAGGATTTTCGTATTCCTGTTG
>CAZPBP010000115.1:0-3946 GCA_964584845.1 uncultured Hippea sp. | reverse complement strand
ACAATAGGGCTTATAGGCATGAATGAGGCTTGCTTAAATCTTTTCAACGAGAATATAGCATCTGAAATCGGACAGGAGTTTTCAAACAGAGTTTTGACTTTTATGGAAAATAAGCTGTTATTGTTCCAAAAAAAGACAGGGAACTTCTACAATCTTGAGGCAACACCGGCAGAAGGAACAAGCTACCGTCTGGCATTAATCGATAAGAAAAAATATAGAGAGATCATAACAGCAGGCGAAAAAGATAGACCTTACTATACAAACTCAAGTCAGCTTCCGGTAAACTTTACAGATGATGTTTTTGAAGCTTTGGATCTTCAGGATAGCCTGCAGACAAAATACACCGGAGGAACCGTGCTTCATCTGTTTGCAGGTGAGGAAATTTCAGATTACAGGAGTATCAGAACACTCATACGAACAATTTTTTCAAACTATTCGCTGCCTTATATCACCATTACACCAACATTTTCTATCTGTCCCGTTCATGGATATATTGCCGGAAGCCATTACGAATGTCCAAAATGCAAAGAGGAAAAGGTCGCTGAGATAGAAGGAAAGATTGAGAAATTAAAAAACGAATTATACAAATCAACAATTGCTGAAGATTAGCAATACAACCGGCGGCTCTATTGATTCACGCACGATCTTGAGCCTCAAATCTTGGTAGAATAGCAGAACCGTTGCTAAGATTTGCACTTTATCGGCGGATTAGGATTTTTAATTTGAACGCCCGAAATCAGTAAAGATGCCTTAAATAAAGGAGATATAAAAATGAAAAATATTAATGTAAAAATTAGCGAATTGGAAAATGAAAAATATAATGTAAAAGGTGAAAAATGCGAGGTTTACTCAAGAGTGGTAGGATACCTTCGACCGGTTAATCAGTGGAATGTCGGCAAAAAAGAGGAGTTTTGCCGCAGAAAAACTTTTGATTTTGCGCAATAATTAAGAAAGCGGCAATTGCTGCTATGAAGATTATATATTTATAATGTTAATAGGCGGATTTCAAAAATTTTCACTAATCGACTATCCGGGTGAAATTTCAGCAATAGTTTTTGGTCTTGGATGTAACTTTAGATGTCCGTACTGCCATAATCCGGAGCTGGTAAATATGACTTTACCGATTATTCAAGAAGAGAAGATATTGAGTTTTTTGAGAAAACGAATCGGAAAGCTGACTGCTGTTTCAATTACAGGAGGCGAGCCGACCGTTCAGAAAGATCTGCCGGAATTTATAGCTAAAATTAAGGAAATCGGTTTTAAGGTAAAACTGGATACAAACGGCAGCAATCCCGGTATGTTGGAGAAGCTGATCGAAGATAGATTGATTGATTATACGGCAATGGATATAAAAACGCCCCTTAACCGATATAATGAGCCGACCGGCGGCGATTGCAGTACGCTGATAGAAGAGAGTATAAAGATTATTATCTCATCAGCTATAAATTATGAATTCAGAACAACTGTTGTAAAATCGCTTCTGTCTAAAGAGGATATTCTAAAAATAGGAAAGACAATCTCTGGGGCTGCTATCTGGTATTTGCAGAGATTTGTTTCGACGAAAACTTTGGATCCGTTATTTATTAATGAAAATAACTATCAGGAATTTGAATTAAAAAAGATAGCTGTAGAATTGGAGAAAAATTATGTACATAAATGTATCGTCAGATAATAGTGTTGGCGCGCAAGGTAAAATTGTTACCAATGTTTTGGGTTATCCCGGAATCGGGGATAAAAGAGAACTAAAGAAAGCCGTTGAATCTTTTTGGTATGGCGGACTTACTGAAAATGAATTGTTGGCTGTTACCGATGATATTAAAAATAAAAATTGGAAAATGCTTAAAAAAATCGGTATAGATCTGATTCCAAGTAACGACTTTACTCTGTATGACCGTATGCTTGATATGAGCTGCATGCTGGGGGCAATCCCAAATCGATTCGGCTGGAACGGAACGACGATTGATCTTGATCTGTATTTTAGAATGGCAAGAGGCAAAAGCATGACAGGAAAACCGGACATAAAGCCATGCGAGATGACAAAATGGTTTAACACAAATTACCATTACATCGTTCCTGAACTTGATAAAAATACAGATTTCCGACTATCGTCCAATAAAATATTTGATGAATTTATGCAGGCACGCAATATCGGAATTCTCGTAAAGCCGGTTTTAGTAGGTCCGGTTACTTATCTTATGTTAAGCAAGAACTATTCTAATGAGTCGTTCGATATTTTGCGGCTTCTCGATAAAATTATTCCGGTTTATACTGCGATTATTGAACGATTAGGTGAGCTTGGTGCTGAATGGGTAGAGCTTGATGAGCCGGTTTTTTCGCTGGATCTGTCTGACAGTATCCGCAGCAAATTGGAATATGTATATGACATTCTCGGCAAAGTTTCAAAATCTAAACTTATGGTTGCAAACTATTTTGGAGATTTGGGAGAAAACCTGCCGACTTTTACAAATTTGTCGGTTGATGCTATTCATATTGATGCAGTAGCCGCTCCGAATGAGGTTAAAGAGACGGCTGATATTATAAGAGGAAAGAACAGGATACTCTCAATAGGTGTGATTGACGGACATAATGTGTGGACAAACGATCTTGAAACATCAAAAAGATTGTTATTGGATGCCGCTTCTATTGTCGGAAAGGATAATATCATGATAAGCGCATCTTCTTCGTTAGAGTATGTTCCGGTGAGTATGAAACATGAAAATCGGATGGACGGTAAGATAAAAAGCCGGCTTTCATTTGCAAAAGAAAAGGCAGATGAACTGTCCGTGTTGTCTAAAATATTGAATGGTAACATTGATGATAATACCGCTAAACTTATAAAACAAAATAGAGAGGTAATTAAATCCGGAAAAGATCCTTTTTCAGTGAATAATCAAATCGTGAGGGATAGGTGCGGCAGTATTGTCGATAGTGATTTGTGCAGAAGATCGCCCTATGTCGTCAGGGCTGAAAAACAACATCAGATATTTAATCTTCCGGAACTGCCCACTACTACCATAGGATCTTTTCCTCAAACTAAAGAGATAAGAAAGGTTAGACACGATTTTAAAAAGGGCGATATAGACAGAGAAGAGTATGAGAATTTTATAAAAGACAAAATAAGATATATTATATCTATTCAAGAAGAGATAGAGCTTGACGTGTTTGTTCATGGTGAACCTGAACGGGGCGATATGGTTGAATATTTCAGTGATAAGCTGCATGGTTTTATGTCTACTCAAAATGGATGGGTCAGGAGCTATGGTACCAGATGTGTTAAACCGCCCATTATTTACGGAGATGTTTCAAGAAAATGCGCAATGACGGTTAAGTGGGCTAAATATGCTCAATCTTTGACAGACAAACCCGTTAAAGGAATGCTGACCGGCCCGAATACAATGCTGCAGTGGAGCTTTGTGCGCAACGATCAACCTTTAGGTAAAACTGCTGTTCAAATTGCGTTGGCGATTCGCGATGAGGTGCTGGATCTGGAAAAAGCCGGAATAAAGATAATTCAGATAGATGAACCTGCATTGCGAGAAGGTCTGCCATTAAGAAAAAGTAAATGGAGCGGGTATCTTAAGTGGGCTGTGGATAGCTTTAAACTTGCTGCTAATGGTGTGACTGATGCTACCCAGATTCATACCCATATGTGTTATAGCGAGTTTAATGATATTATAAAATTTATAGCTGATATGGATGCAGATGTTATATCCATAGAGGCGTCACGATCAAATATGGAGCTATTGGATGCATTCAGCAATTTTGAATATCCCAATGAGATAGGTCCGGGGGTTTATGATGTTCATTCCCCGAGAGTGCCGAGCATAAATGAGATGACTGATCTTATTAAAAAAGCGTCGGATGTTGTGCCGATGAAACTTCTTTGGGTTAATCCGGATTGCGGACTTAAAACAAGACAATGGCGTGATGTCATACCGTCTTTGAA
>CAZPBP010000114.1:0-3999 GCA_964584845.1 uncultured Hippea sp. | reverse complement strand
GTTATTGCCAAAATTTGCAACGCAGAGGAGGCGGATTCGGGACTCAAGATGATCGCTTACGGATTAACAGAAGTGCCCTTAACTAACCGGTTAGTACCTCAAATTTTAATTTCTAAATCTCACTCTTTCTTTGACTTCTGTGTATCTGTTTATTGTGCAGTGGTCTCATTATGGTCTTTCTGTGTACACAAAGCAGAAATTGCTGTGAAGATGCTTACTGTGCCGTTGGCGCGGCAGACAGGTCTTTTGCGACTATTTAACTTCCTAATTTGCCTTTTGTTATTGCAGCATTTTAGATGATAGTCCACCGTTTGCGGCCGCTTACACGTTCAGATGTTAATAAGATCTTTGGCTATATCAAGATAATCCGCTACAAGTCTGGTTATCAGAAAATGTTTTTTGACTCTGTTGTGCGCAGCATTCCCAAGACGTTCTCCAAACTCAGGGTTTTTCAGGATTGCAACTATCGCATCACTGAAGCCGTCAAGATCATTAGGATCAAAAAGCAGTCCGCTCTCTCTGTCTACTATTTGAATCGGAATTCCTCCCACGTTGGAAGCCACAACCGGCTTATGTTTCCACATTGCTTCAGTAACTGTAAGACCAAATCCCTCTTTTAGCGATTTCTGAATTATAACCGATGAGACGCGCTGCAGCATATTAACCAAAATATTATTATCCTGCACAATCAATATTATATCTCCCGTATCGATCAATCGATTGGCTTTTCGTTTAACCTCTTCATATATATCCCATCCTTCAGGATCATCGCTGGCCATATTGCCGCAGAGAACCAGCCTGCAGTTTACCTTTTCTTTTACACGTTTATAAATTTCAACAACGCCTAAAGGATCTTTCCATCTGTCAAATCTTGATATTTGAGCAATAATCGGCTTATCACAAGGAATGCCGAATTTATGCAGATATTTTGTTTCGTATTTTTTCGTAAGATCCATATTTTTAAGCGAAAGAGGATCAATAGCCGGATGCACCACTATCTGTTTTATAGGAAGACCCGATTTTTTATACTTTTCGCTTGATATAATAACTAAATCGTAGCGCAGGATAAACTCTTTCAAAAACTCAAAAAGCGGTGGATACGGATTTGACAGATCTACATGACATCTCCATATCCATGGCTGCCGTTTTTTATAAAAACTGATAATGGGAAGCGGTTGAGGATCATGCACAATAACCAAATCCTGATTAATTTTCTGATATGAAAAAAAATTCTGTGTAGCTTCAATATAGTTCTGCTTTTTTATATCGGTCAAATCTATCACAGCGCCCTGAAGCGCATTGTGAAATTTTTTGGTAATCTGAAAAAAATCCGTGCTTCCATGGAAAATGTCCCATCCGACATCTGCACCGGCATCATTCAAAAGGGGTACTAAACCATCCAAAAGTTCTGCTACTCCCCCGCCCTGGTATGTTGAATTTATATTTATAATCTCTTTACCGTAAAGAGCTCCTGCTTTTTTGTAGATTTCGGCAATTATCTTATCACCCACAATATTACGATAGCTTTCAAGCCGTTTTTTCATATAATATCTCCTGAATGGTTTTTAAAATTCAGACAATTTACTCTGCGGTTTCCGCAACTCAATCATTTCTTTAAGAAGGTCTCTGAACCCTTTATACGATCCGATACGATATACTGCTTTAGTAGCATCATATCCGATTTTAATAGAGAAGGAGTCATCCGGCAATACGGAAAACAGATCTTCGTCGGTTACATCATCACCGGCAGCCATTATGAAATCCCATTTTTTCTTTTTTATAAATTTAAATGAAGCATTTCCCTTGTTAACAAAATTATACTTTATCTCAACAACCTTATTACCTGATATCGCTGATAATCCAAGATTTCCGGCAAGATTAAAAAGTGCACCTTTTAGTTCCCTTGCCCTTATGCTTCCAAGCTTCACATCAGTCATCCTATAGTGCCAGGCAAGTGAAAATTCTTTCTCTTCGATAAAAGATCCGGTTGTTCTGTCAACATATTGTTCAAGCAGCGGCAGCACTTCTTTCTTCCATGAATTATCAAGTCGCGGATCTTTCTCCCATATACCGTCGCTTTTTATAAACGCTCCATGCTCTGCTATCATCTGTATATTAAGCGTTCCAAACCATTTCTCAAGAGTACTCCTGTCTCTTCCGCTCACAACGACAACGGTATTGCCTTTCCGAGAAAGTAAATTTTTCAACAGCACCATCAGTTCATTATCAGGAGATGCTCGATCGGGCTTTTCTTTAAGCTCTACAAGTGTGCCGTCGTAATCAAGCAGCAAAAGTGCAGCATCCGATGAAGAATATCTTTTTATGAGTTGGGTTTTGACAAGATCGGTCATTTGTTTTGCTCTCATGTGACTTTGATGTCTTTTTATCTTACTCAAATCATTCACAAATTCCGATCCCCACTTGTATATGTCAAACCGCTTTAGTCGTCTTTTCATAACATCAATAGCGTTTTTTTTGTCTTCCTCATTCATCACGAAAGCATTCTTTATAGCATCGGCAACATCATTTATATTATTTGGGTTAACTATTAGCGATTCTCCGGCTTCTTTAGACACTCCGGCAGTCTCACTACAGATGAGCACTCCCGTATTATCCGTTTTAGAGGCTATATATTCTTTTGCAACAAGATTCATCCCATCGCGCAACGGCGTAATAAGAGCCACATCTGCAATATTATAAAGAGCAACAAGCATATTAAACGGTATGGATCTGTACAAATAGTGTATCGGAATCCACTTCAGTGTCCCGTATTTGCCGTTTATCTTTCCTACATATTTCTCTATATCACTTTTCATCAACTGATAATATTTCAACTGAACCCTCGAAGGAACAACAATCATTACCAATATCACTTTTTCTCTAAATTCAGGATACTTTTCCATAAAAAGCTCATAACATCTAAGTCTCTCGGGTATTCCCTTAGTATAATCAAGCCTATCAATAGACAAGATAATTTTGTTGCCTTCCAATCTTTTTTTGATCTTGCCGGCCTCCTTCTTTACTACCGGTTTTTTTGCAGTACTATTGAATAGATCATAATCAATACCCATTGGATATGAATCAACCTTTATCAACCTATTTTCAACAAGCAGCTGCCCTAATCGGTTTTCCAATCCCACTATTCTTCTTACAGAATCCAAAAAATGATTGACATAGTCGTACGTATGAAAACCGATCAGATCTGCACCCAATATTCCTTTCAAAATCTCTCTGCGCTGAGGCAAAAGTCTAAAAATTTCATAAGCCGGAAAAGGAATATGCAGAAAAAATCCTATAGATGCCTCCGGCCATTTTTTTCTTATAAGTGACGGAAGAAGCATAAGATGATAATCGTGAACCCATATTACATCATTCTTGTCGGCAATCGAAAAAACTGCTTCGGCAAACAATTCGTTTACTCTGCGAAAACTTTCAAACTGCCTTTCGCTATATTCGGTATACCTGGCAAAGTAGTGAAAAAGAGGCCAGATTGTTCTGTTGCAGAAACCGTAATAAAAATTATCGACAGCTGTTTTTTTGAGAAAAACCGGTTTATAGTTTGATTTGTCAAGCTCTGATATAATATTTGTTTTAGATGCACTTGCTTTCTCAGATGAAATACCCGGCCAACCGATCCATACACTATTTTCCATAGATTTAAACAGTGCGCCAACTCCGGTAGTCAGTCCACCCACACTCTGTTTTATCTTGATATTGCCTTCTATTCTTGAAACATTCACAGGCAGACGATTTGAGACAATAATAACTCTTTTTTTCGACAAGTTGTGATACATAAAATACAGTATATAACTTTATATGTTTTTTTCAACCTATAGGAACCACTCACTGCACAATAAGCACGTCCACAACGCATAGGATTGGTCGGGATTCAAGATTAAAATTTGACGGGCTAACCGATTAGCTTGAAAATTGTAATTTAGTAACTGACTTTGCGCATTTAACACAATCTCAGCAAAGACCGAATATGTGATGCACGGA
>CAZPBP010000113.1:0-4019 GCA_964584845.1 uncultured Hippea sp. | reverse complement strand
CAATACCTATTTCAATTAGTTTATCTGAAAGATATTTGTTTAATTCATACTCGTATTTTTCAATGTTATTCATGCCAATTTTTTGCAAATATTTTATTGATTCTGCAAATCCAATAATCCCTGCATAATTCTGCAAACCTGCTTCAAACCGCTCAGGTATATCAAGATAAACAGGCATATAACTATTATCCAGCCTTTCAACGGTTCCTCCTCCAAGCATAAAGGGGGATAACTTTTCAAGATTGCTTTTTTTGCCCCATAACACTCCCAAACCTGTTGGGCCCATCATCTTATGAATAGAAAATGCTATAAAATCTGCCTCTACCTTTTTTACATTAACAGGTCTATGCATAACAGCCTGGGCAGCATCAAGAATTAAAATCGCGTCGGGGAAGAGCTGCTTTAATCTTTTATTTATGCTGATAATCTTATCATCACTTATGAATGTTCCATCAAGGTTTGATACCCAGCATAAACTTACAATCGAAAGCTTTTTATCTTTTTTATAAAGATTTTCAATTGTCTCTATAATATTGTCGGTATCGGTATAAATATGCTCCTTGATTGTTCCTTCTTGTTCCAAAATCCTCCAGACAATAAAGTTTGAATTGTGTTCTTTATCTGTCGTTAAAACAATTGAATCGCTGCTGAATTTTATTGATCTGGAAAGAAGATTAAGCGATTCCGTACAGTTTTTTGTAAAAATTATCTCATCCCGATTGCCGTTTATAAGTTTGGCAATTGCTGTCCTTGATTCACTAACCTTTTGATCAACAATTTTACCAAATTTGTGATAGCTTCTTCCGCCGCAAGCCGGATAATGATGGTAATAATCGCATATTTCATTTAAAACCGATTCGGGTTTCAATGTCATGCATGCATTATCGAAATATATTGGAAGCGCTCCATCCATCTTTTCAGATAGTATTTGAAAGTCGTTTCTGCACCCTTTTAATCCGTTCATTTAATTTACCTCATTTTTAATTGGCTATTGTCTACCGGATAAGTAGCAATTATAAGAAATCTGCGATTGATGTCAATAAAGAATTTACATTATATTTTTAGCATTGCACTATTGATAATTTGATAACTTTG
Source organism: uncultured Hippea sp. (assembly GCA_964584845.1). GTDB lineage: Bacteria > Campylobacterota_A > Desulfurellia > JAADFJ01 > JAADFJ01 > JAADFJ01. The sequence goes on along the minus strand of CAZPBP010000113.1, from coordinate 2,924 downwards.
TATATTATTACGGATATTATGAATTTTATTGAAGTTATTAATTAATGGGAAAAATATGTTACCTCCTCTGAGGATAGGTAATCTGATCGCCGAAATACCCATTATACAGGGCGGCATGGGTGTTGGTATCTCACTTTCCAAACTTGCTTCTGCAGTAGCTAATCAGGGGGCGATAGGAGTAATATCGGCAGCCGAAATTGGATTTATGGAACCGGATTTTAACAGAAATCAGATGGAAGCGAATCAGCGCGCGCTTGCAAAAGAACTCAGAAAAGCAAAAGAGGCAAGCAGCGGTCCAATCGGCGTCAACATAATGGTTGCTTCGTCGGATTTTAATGAACTTGTGACGACAAGCGTTCAGAATGGAGCGGATCTTATAATTTCAGGAGCCGGACTTCCACTTAACCCCGCACCCAAAGAAATACTCAAAAGTGCCGGAACAAAATTTGTTCCCATAGTATCATCCGCAAGGGCAGTCAAACTGATTTTCAGATACTGGATAAGTCATCATGATAGGCTTCCGGATGCCGTTGTCGTTGAGGGGCCGCTTGCCGGAGGGCATTTAGGTTTCAAGAAAGAGCAGATTAACGATGAAAATTTTCGGCTCGAAAAAATACTTCCCGATATCATCTCGATAGTAAAATCTTATGAAGAGAAATTCAAAAAATTGATCCCGGTTATTCCGGCGGGAGGAATATACACCGGAGCAGATATTGCAAAATATTTGCAGATGGGAGCATCGGGAGTTCAAATGGCAACTCGCTTTGTTGCTACCTATGAGTGTGATGCATCCGATGTATTCAAACAGGAATTTATAAAATGCAAAAAAGAGGATATAGTAATTATCCAAAGCCCGGTAGGGATGCCCGGAAGAGCCATAAAAAACGATTTTCTTGAAGATGTGGAAAGAGGCTTAAAAAAACCTTACAAGTGTGTATGGCACTGTCTGAAGCCGTGTGACGGCGAACCGTTATACTGCATTGCATCTGCATTGTATAATGCTCAAAAAGGATTCCTAAGAAACGGCTACGTATTTGCAGGAGCCAATGCGTGGAGGGTAGACAAAATGATGTCGGTTAAAGAACTTATAAAAATTCTTATAGATGAATATGAGGATACCGTAAGCCGGGCAAACTGCTGAAATTAATCCATTTATCCGGAAAATCATTGCTTTACAACCTCAACTTTTCTGGATAAGGGAAGTATAAGCAGGTCATGCGGATCTATCTCCGCAAGCATATTACCGGCGCCTGCAGATATCCATATTTTATCAAATACAAAGAGCGATTCATCAATAAAAATAGGTATCTCAGATATCAGCCCAAATGGAGTCACTTCTCCAACGCTAAATCCGGTTGTCTGCTTCGCAAACTCAGGAGACGATATTTTCAATTTTGTTCCGTAAACTTCGGACACTCTGTTTTTATCTATTCTGTTTGCTCCCGATGCAACAACCAAAACAGGATGTCCATCTTTTGTTTTGAAAACAATTGATTTAGCAATTCGGGATAATGTGCAGCCGGCGACAACAGCCGCATCTTGCGCAGTTCCGGCATCCTGTTCAAAGCGAATAATGCTGTTTTTTATACCAAATTTTTTAAATGAATCTATAACTCGTTCCGTGCTGGATTTCAATTTTCGCCTCCTATCTGTTTGACAATTTCATAATAGCAATTAGGATTAGTTATATCAAATTTTTTGGAGGAATTAGAACCATGGGTAAAATAAAAACAATTGTTGTTTTTGCTATTATAATATTGTTTTCAATATCGGTAAACAGCAGCAGCTATGCTTCCAGCAAAATTGCAACCGGTTTTGTCAACAAACTTCAATCCCTTTTTGATAAAAGAGGATTGCCTGTTAAAGTAAAGCTTGTAAATGATAAACCGTATAAGCTTGAGGGATTTAGGGAAGTTGTAATTGATATAAAAGGAAGAAAAAGTGTCTATCTCACCAATGGAAAACTGATTATTCCGGCTGTAATTGATCAAAATACCGGAATAAATTTGCTGAAGCAGGAGGCTTTGCTTCTTAACAAGGTCGATATGAAAAGGTTCAGCTTTGGCCAGTACAACAGGGTGATCGGCAAAAAAAATGCAAAGATCAAAATAGTATTATTCAGCGATTTTCAATGTCCTTACTGCAAACGTCTATGGCCGTATCTCGTTAATCTTCCTAAAACGTACAATGTTGCCATATACGAAAAAAATTATCCTCTTCCATTTCACAAAGACGCTATGCTGCTTGCCAAAATTGCTGAAGCGGTTCGCATTGCATCAGGTAAAAAAATAAATGATTATTTGACAAGAAATGATTTCTCCGGCGGCGATAAAACAGTAATCAAAAAGGTCATAAAAGATAATAAGCTCGAAAAATATGCCAAAAAAATAAACAAACTCATAAACTCCAAACAAGTCAAAGAGATCATATCAAAAGATATGACTGAAGGACACAGTGTTGATATATCGGGAACCCCAACTATGTTCATAGATGGTTATCGTGTGACGGGAGCGGATGTTCGTTCTATCGAAATGATATTAAAACGGGAAACAAAGAATAAGAAAAGCTGAAAAAATTATATTCAAGAACGCACTCGGGACTTTACGGCATGTTTAGACCCGAGTTCTAACCCGGGAGCGGTCGGTTGCGTTCAGAACGCGAATATATCAGATCTATAGAGATTAATGGTCTTGATCGGACAACCATCACCTCATATATAGAAAGGATTGTCAAATCGGCAGAAAACAATATGTCGGATGTAGATGACCTGCGCTACATTATCGAGAATATAGAATCCAGAAAGCTTGGAGCTCTTCTTCTGCCATCCTTTAAAATTGAGTTTTGCGGACAAAAAGAAACGGTTGAAAAGACGTTTAGACAATTCAGGAAAATGATATTCAGAGGCGGAGGATGACCTACTTTGG
>CAZPBP010000112.1:0-4028 GCA_964584845.1 uncultured Hippea sp. | reverse complement strand
TTTTTGGTGCGATAGAGGAGATATCCGAACTTTTTGCAATGGCAGCAGTATTATATTGGTGTTCCTGAAAACCCTATGCAGATCATACTTATGATAAGTCAGTGAAATATCTAAATGGTACCCTGCGCTGCAGCAATCTTGTGAGAGTATAAAAATTCAGAAGTGTCAATATATATGAGAAAGGCGATAATGGTTCAGGGAAGCTCATCAGGTGTTGGAAAATCAATGATAGCGCTTGCACTTGCCGGACATTTTAGAAAAAAGGGACTAAAGGTTGCACCGTTTAAAAGTCAGAACATGTCTTTGAATTCTGCAGTAAGCGTGGAGGGTGGTGAGATGTCACGTGCTCAGTATATTCAGGCTATTGCCGCTGGAGCTGCTCCGTCGGTCAAGATGAATCCGATACTTATAAAGCCTGAATCAAGTTGCGCTCAGCTTATAGTTAAAGGCAGGCCATGCGGACATATAAACTCGAGTTATTATATGAACTCCAAGAAGAACATGTTGTGGGATATAGTAATAGAAGCGCTTAACGGTTTAATGCACGATAATGATATAGTGGTAATAGAAGGAGCCGGAAGTCCGGCAGAAATCAATCTTAAAGCTTGCGATATTGCAAATATGAGAGTGGCGAAAGCTGCCGATGCTCCTGTAATTCTTGTTGCGGATATTGATAGAGGAGGGGCATTTGCGCAGGTTGTCGGAACAATGTCGCTGCTTGATGATTCTGAAAAAAGAATGGTTGCAGGATTTATATTCAACAAGTTCAGAGGCGACGTTTCTTTACTCGGAAATTATCCTGAAAAAACGGCAGAGGAATTGGGAATCGACTATTTTGGCACAATGCCTTATGTGTGTCACAGAATAGCTCAGGAAGATACATTTATACCATGGCAGGAAGGGCAAAAAAAAACCAATGATCTTAAAATTGCTATTATAAAACTGCCTCATATGTCAAATTTTGACGATTTTGACCCGCTTTTATGGAATGTTAACGTGCAGTTCATACAGTCAGGTGAAATAAACGCCGATATTGTAATAATTCCGGGAACAAAATTAACCCTTGAGGATATGGACTGGCTCAAAAGAAACGGTATTGCAGATGAGATTATAAAAATGCACAAAATGGGTACAACGATATTTGGAATATGCGGCGGCTACCAGATGCTTGGAGAAGAGATAATCGACAAAAAGAACAGCAGAATTGTGCAAGGATTGGGAATTTTGCCTGTTAAAACGACCTTTTGGAACGAAAAACAGACATCAAATTTGATGGGGATTGTCAATTTAAATGAGATTAGCTGCAAAGTCGAGGGATATGAGATTCATCACGGAATAACAGAGCGAAAGGGCGGCGTAAGACCATTTATCACGGTTAAAGAGGTAAACGGAAAACCGGCAAAGTATGGAGACGGAGCAATAAATGGAAATGCCTACGGTACATATTTTCATGGCATATTTCAAAACAGCAGCTTTACAAAAAAATTTTTGAATGTTGAAAGAAAAAAGGCAGGATTTAGTGCCAAAAAATATGATGAATGGCCGATTTCTCAGGAGATAGACCGTTTTACCAAGTTGTTTGAATCTGCCATTGATATGAAAAAGATAGAACGGCTGGTAGAACTTTGAATATTTTCTCTCCTGATTTGCCGATCTTTGCAGCAGCAGTCGGTGTCGATCTGTTGTTTGGAGAATATCCTGATATTATTCATCCGGTTGTATGGATGGGCAGGATGGCCGTCTGGTTTAATATAAAAACAGACTCTAATTTCATCAGATTTATTCTTGGCGGCATACTTCTTGTTTTAAATGCAGCCCTTTGGTTTCTTCTTGCGTTTTTTTCATTTAAACTTCCTTTTATGCTGAGGTTTGCAGTGCAGGCATTTCTTTTGAAATCTACATTCTCAATAACCGCTTTATATAGACATGTCAAATGCTGCCGAACAAACGATATTGAACAGATGAGGCAATCGGTTGCTATGATAGTCAGCAGAGATACATCTGAACTGGATAGATCGCATCTGATATCTGCATCACTTGAAAGCTTATCGGAAAATATATCGGATTCCGTGGTAGCACCGCTATTTTATTATGCGATTTTCGGCCTGCCTGCCGCAATGATTTATCGATCTGTCAATACGCTTGACGCGATGATAGGATACCACACAAAATCGTTTGAATGGTACGGCAAGGCATCTGCAAGAGCTGATGATCTCGTCAATTTTATTCCTGCAAGAATTACTGCATTAATTGTTGCTCTATTCTCGCCAAAAGCAGCATTTAGATCTATTTTTAAGTATGCTCACACTAAATTGAACGCTGCTTATCCGATGGCGGCAGTCAGCGGTGTACTCGGGGTATTGTTTGAAAAAAAAGGCGTGTATAAATTTGACGGGCGGGAACCGGAAATCGGCGATATTGATCGCGGACTGAGATTATTTAAACTTGTTGCTGCCGTTTCATTGGCTTTAATGATTGCAACAATGCTATTGGAGGACAGTTATTAATCTATGAACGCTTATTGTGCAGTGATCTCATTATCGGAATGTTTGGATTCCCAATCCGGAACGATTATAATTAACAGAGGTGTTCTGTGGTGATTCATGGCGGAACACAGAATAATTTACTCGATTTTTCTATTTCCGTAAATCCGTATCAGCCTGCATGGAGCAAAGATATTTTCCGTAAATTTCCCGAAATGTCTCTTAAATACAGCTATATTGAATGGATTGAGGAAAAATTTTGCAAGATGTATGGTGAGGACAGCATAATATTGGCCGGTGCAACCGAGGCGTTTCAAATATTATCATTTACACTCATGGATAATGCCTCAGTTGTAATAGCTGAACCTTGCTACGGCGAATATGAACGGGTTGGAGGCTTTAAGACCAAAAGAATTATCAAGATTGCACCGGAAACAGGCGAGCTGAATCTGTCATCGGCATTTACAACTGCAAGAAATTTGCAGAAAAATGGTGATAAAACCGTTCTGATTTTTGCCAATCCGAATAATCCGACAGGAAAGTATTTTCGTGGAATTGCCGGAGATATCAAAGAACTGACTGATATCGGTGTTGTTGTAGTTGTTGATGAAGCCTTTATCAATTTTGTTGAGAGTCCTGATGATTTTTCGAATGTCATAAGGATAAGAAGTTTTACAAAATCATACGGAATGCCCGGTATAAGAACAGGTTATGTAAAAACAGATCGATTCAAAAAACTTTTCAAAGCTCATAGAATGCCTTGGGCGACCGGAGCTTCCGGATTTCTATTTTTAGAGCGTCTTTTGTCGGATAATGGTAAGTTTTTATCGGAAAGTATGCTTAGGATACGAAATGAGTATAAAAGATTTGAAGAGATTGGAATGAGAACGGATTGCAATTTTGGATGTATCAATATCACTGATGCCGATGAGGCGGAAAAGAAATTGGATGAGCTGCATATTCATGTGAGAAATTGTAATTCTTTCGGGCTGAACAATAAAATTCGCGTATCAATAAGAACTCCCAAAGAAAACAATAAATTGTTTGATGCGATCAAAAGGGCGGATATTTTATGATTGAACTTATAACAGGCGGCAGGAATGCAGGAAAAACATCAACTGCTATTGATTTGGCAAAAAAAATCGCATTAAAGCGATACTATGTTGCAACTGCAAGAAATTTGGACAGTGAAATAAGTGAGAAGATAGAAAGGCATAAGATACAGAGAGAAAATCAGTTTGTAACCGTTGAAGAACCGTTGAATATTGCTGGTGCATTGAAAGACCTTGATAAAAATTCGGTTGTCGTTTTAGATTGTCTGACTATGTGGGCTGCCAATATGCTTTTCGCAGACAGAGAGAATTTGATTTTCGAGACATCAAAAAAAATTATTGGAGAATTGTCACAATTCCGGGATAGTTTAGTCGTAACAAACGAAGTCGGTATGGGAATAATACCCGAAAATACACTTTCGAGAAAATATTCTTCATTACTTGGCGAAGTAAACAAACTGTTTGCTTCTGCTGCAGAGATTGTTTTGCTTAT
>CAZPBP010000111.1:0-4121 GCA_964584845.1 uncultured Hippea sp. | reverse complement strand
TTTTGCTTCGGACCTGTTTTTGGGACTTGGTTATTCAAAATTCATTATAGGCGCTTTGGGTATTCCGCAGGGATGGCTTCTGGCAAGTGCAAGACCGGTATTTGGTGTGATATCACCCGCATTCTTTGTATTGGCTATTACCGTTCTGTCTATCGTTCCATTTTTTATCTATTTTAAAAACAGGTCAACAACAAAAAGGGTTACATCATGGAACGGCGGTTTGGCATTAAAAGAAGAAGAATATTTTACGGCAAATGCATTTTCATTTACTATCGAACATATACTGAGATTTGTATATATGACGAAAGAAAGAGTAAACAAAAACAGATCTTATGTTTCAATCAGCGATATTTTTGAATCTTTCTATAAATATATAGTGACATTTGTCAAAAAAATAAGTTATTCCGTAAGCAGGTTTATCATGAACGGCAAGGTGTATTTTTATATTTTATATATCCTTGTTATGTTCATTCTTATTTTCGTAGTATTTGGAGAGATGTTTACCTAATTGCTTATTGTTGATTTAGAGCCTCATCAGGCATAAATTGCAGGCAGTTAAGCCGCTTTGCAAAATTAGTTAGTACTCCTGTTTTTGAATATTAGATAAAGCACAAGTGTGGCAATTGCAAGCACAAACCCTATCGTATTGGCAACTATTATTATAAAATCATTGCGCAAGATGCCGTAGATAACCCAAAGCAGCAGTCCTGCTGCAATCTGAACCACCATTGCTGCACTTACTCCGTCGGTTTTGCGCGTTCTGAGCAGCTTGACAATTTGAGGAACAAAACCAAATGTTGTCAGAAGGGCGGCAACAATACCAACAGGCGTCGCAAAGCTCATACCGGCAAACTTAAGTCGGTTTGCAAATCTTGAGATTGCTTTTCATCTAAAAGTCTAAAAAATTCCGCTTCATCAATAATAGGAATGCCGAGTTTTTTTGCCTTTGCAAGTTTACTTCCGGGATTCTTGCCGGCTACAAGAAAATCTACCTTGCCGCTTAAACTCCCTGCAATTATCCAGCCTTTTTTTTCTGCAAGCTCGACAGCTTCGGATCTTGAAAGTGACATGGTACCTGTGAAAACACATCGTTTTTTCTGTTTTTTTAGGGATCTCACAGGTTTGACTCCAGCCGCAAGCAATCGCTCGATCTTTTTTTTAGTCCTCTCGTTGTGAAAAAATCTATAGATATCATCAGCAGTTTTCTCACCTATCTGATCAACTCTTTCCAGTTCTTCTTTTGATGCGGCAAAAAGCTCCTCAAGACTGAATTCGGATTCAAGAATTTTAGCAGTCTGCGCTCCGACAGAGTCTATTCCGATAGCGTAAAGAAATTTATCAAGAGGGATTCTTTTGTTCTTTTGTATATTATTTACTATGTTTGTCGCCAGTTTCTCCTTTATTCCGGGAAGTTTTTTAAGTCTTTCAACGTTAAGCTCATATAGATCGGCCTCATCGGTTATTATGCCTGAGCTTAAAAGTTTGATTATTATCTCATCACCAAGTCCATCAATATTTGCGCCTCCTCGTGAAACATAATGAATAATCGATTCGGATATCTTTTTAGGACAATCCTGATTAACACATTTAAGATAAGCTTGTTCTTCTATTAATTTATCATGACAGACCGGGCAATACTCCGGCGGCACAATATCCTCTTGACTTCCATCTCGTCTCTCAGCAATTACCTTTGTAATCTCAGGAATAACGTCTCCGGCGCGTCTGATAAAAACCCAATCGCCTATTTTTATATCTTTATTTTTTACCTCCCGCCAGGTATGCAGACTTGCTCTTCTGATGATAACTCCACCCATATTAACTTCTTTAAGTATTGCCACGGGTGTTATTATACCGGTTCTTCCAACGCTTGCTTCTATATCCAGGATTTTTGTGCTCTTTTCTATCGCAGGAAATTTGAATGCAACTGCCCATCTCGGGTTTTTGGCTGTATATCCAAGCAGATTCTGCAATTTCAAATCATTAACCTTGATAACCGTCCCATCTATTTCATATTCAAGAAGATATCTGGCTCTGTAAATCAGATTCTTCTTTTCAATCAGATCGTCTATTCCTAAAGCTATTGAATTTAAATCAGATATATAGAATCCGAATTTCTTGAGAAGCAGTAAAATTTCATTTTGAGATTCAGGTATTTGATCAATCTCTCTTATAGAATAGGCAAAAAATAACAGACGACGTTTTGCGGTTATTTTTGGATCGAGTTGTCTTATACTTCCGGCAGCGGCATTACGCGGATTGGCAAACGGTTCCAATCCTTCCATACGTCTTTCTCTGTTTATTTTGATAAAGCCCTTTTTTGAAAGTATAATTTCTCCCTGAACCTCCAGCAAATCGGGGACATCGCCCTCAAGCAGAAGCGGAACGCTTCTAATAGTTTTGACATTGGCGGTGATATCCTCACCCATAAATCCGTCACCTCTTGTTGAAGCCTGAATAAGTATCCCTTTCTCATATCTTATTGCAGCGGTCAAACCGTCAAATTTCGGCTCTACGCTATAGGCAATATTATTGACTCCGGTAAGTCTTTTTAATCTGTTATCAAATTTAGCTATTTCATTATCATCAAAAATATCCGAAAGAGAATAGAGCGGAGGATTATGCGCCACCTTTGTGAATCCTTCTTTTGGCTCACCACCTACCCTTTGAGTCGGAGAATCGGCAGTTATGAGATTAGGATAGCGAGCCTCAAGACTTATCAGCTGCTGCATAAGCTCATCATATTCAGAATCGGACATTATAGGATTATCTTTTACATAATAGGCGTAATCGGCGGACTTAATCAGATTTCTCAATCTTTTGAGCTTATCAGATATATCTGTCGGCACTGAATTTTCCATTCTTATATACTAAATAATCTTTATGTTCCATAAAATTTCCAATATTATAGTAGCAATGTTTATCTTCCCTGTAGATATCGGCTTTGTGTGTATGACCCAATATAACCAGATCAAATCCCTTTTTGAAATAGTCTTTTGCGAATTTTCTCGTTCTTTCGGGCAAATCGTTATAGTCGGCCGTCAAATTTTTGTCAATTACAGATGCCAGCATAAAAAGTAATTTGTACGGTATAAGTCTCGCCGCAAAAATGCTGAGTTTGTTTTTCGTTAAAAACCTGAAGATCTGATATTTGATATCGTTTCTATCGATAAGATCTCCATGAGCCAAATAGATTTTGCGGGAACCCAATTTTAGAATAAGTTCTTTTTCAACAACATCAATCGTGCCTTTTAGATATTTAAGTCCGAATTCATGGTTTCCCTCAAGCCATATTACTTTTCTTTCGCCCGATTTACTCCATTTTTCCAGATAATTTATAAAACCAAAATTATCATATACTGCAGATCTCATCCATCCAAATGCGATATTAAAAAGATCTCCCGCTATAAAAATAAAATCAGGGTTCACTGTTTCTATAACCTGTTTTACCTTTTCGGTTTCTTCGCGACCGTTTGAATCTATATGAAGATCGGAGACAAAGATGACCGTTTTATCCCCGCTAATACTCAGGTATGGATGCATTTCGTAAGTATACATCAAAAGTACTCGCATTCAACACAATCAATTGTTCACAGTCTCTCTTTTTCGGCATATGCTTCCACAGTAACGAGACCGCTGCACAATAAACAAAATTGAAAAGTCAAAGAAATGGTGAGTTATTAACTGATGTTACGTACTAAAAGGCTCTTCCTGGTTAAGTATGGAAAAACCATAGAAGCTTTTCATGCATTATGAGACCCCTGCGCAGTAAGCGCCTTCGGCACAGGCAAGATGCCTGTGATACACTGAAGAAACTGAGACTGCTTCGTCACTTCGTTCCTCGCAGTGACCGTAAAAGAGAAGCCTATCGATGGCAAGAGCGTCATCGAGCGTAGCGAAGCAATCTCTCCTTTCTTTGTCAACTATTCACGATTGTACGAATCCTTAGCAATGAGACTGCTCCGCTCCGCTCGCAGTGACGAGAGGTTGAGACTGCCGCGGCAAGAGCCTCGCAGTGACAAGAGGAATCCGTCATTGTGTCATTCCGTTGCCAATTTGTCATTCCGTGCCTGACACGGAATCTATCTATAAAGTCAGGATTCCCGCCTACGCGGGAATGACAA
>CAZPBP010000110.1:0-4180 GCA_964584845.1 uncultured Hippea sp. | reverse complement strand
CTGTCAGCCCGGCAAATTTTAATTTTTAAATCTTGCCCAATCTTAACCTTCTGTGAAGGCGCTTATTGTGCAACGATCTCATAATAAAAAGACAAAGAAAAAGGCCTACACCTCTATCGTTCTTATGAAGAACTACAGATCTGCTTTGGAGCTCAAGGCTTTCTGTTTTACATATCTTCCAGAATTATTAAGATACTTTATATATCTGCTATAAGAATCAATTACTTCGCTCATTGTATCACCGGCAAATTTCATAAGAAAAAACCGAGATAAAACAATCGCTACGACAGACTGAGCAATAATACTTGCCGCTCTGACTGCAGAAGTGTCCGATCGTTCGCGTATAGCTTTATCCGGCTTTCCGGTTTTGAGATTTATAGAATTAAGCGATCTCATAAGTGTCGGAATCGGTTTCATAAAGCAGCGAATATCTATAGGCTCGCCATTGCTCATTCCGCCTTCTATACCCCCTGCCCTATTTGTTCGTCTTGTAATTTTACCATCTTCTGAAAAAATCTCATCATGAACCCGGCTTCCCAATAGACCGCTGTTTTCTATCGCGCTGCCTATCTCCATGCCCTTAACTGCACCGATAGAAATAACGGCATGCGCCATTGCACTGTCGAGCCGGAGATCATCATCGGTAAAGCTGCCTATACCCGGAAGGATTCCTGTTGCAATTACCCTGATTACGCCACCTATCGTATCTCCATTTTTTCTTGCTTCGTCAATACTTTTTTTGAATGTCTGTTCATATTGTCTGTATGGAGTTCTAAACAGTGAAGCTGAAATATCACTTTTCAAAGACGCAAGGTTAATCTTTTCATTCACCTCTATATTATGCACCTTTTCCAAAAAACCTATCACTTCCACACCAAAAACCGCAAGAAACTGTTTCAGGAGACTGCCGACGGCAACCTTAATTGCCGTTTTTCTTGCACTTGATCGCTCTATAATATTTCTCAAATCATCCTGATGAAATTTTGTCGCTCCGGCAAGATCGGCATGTCCGGGTCGCGGAACAAGCAGATTCTTGTCATCTGTATTCTTTTGTATAGGATCCATAGTCGATTTCCAATTCTCAAAGTCTCTGTTTTTAATCTGAAGTGTTACAGGAGATCCCATTGTCAGACCGCCTCTAATACCTGATTGAATAATTACCTCATCGGTTTCAATAGTTTGCCTGGCTCCTCTCCCATATCCTTTTTGACGTTCGGAAAGGTCACGGTTTATTTCATCGATGTCAATCTTCAGTCCGCATGGCAATCCTGTTATTATTGCAGTGAGTGCCGGCCCATGACTCTCTCCGGCATCTATAATATTAAGCATTTCTTTCAAAACTCATACCATATCTGGCATATTTTTTTAATTTTTTATCAACAAGATAATGAACACCATTTTTTTCGTATCCTATTTTCGTAGGCTTTCCGGCAGAACTCCCGGTAAAAAGCTCTATCGCATCATCAATGCTGCTCATCGTAAAGAGATGAAATTTCTCATTTTTTATTGCTTCTTCAATCTCATTGGGCAGCATCAGATTTATGACATTTTGTTCAGGAAATAAAACGCCCTGCGTGCCGGTGAGTCCTTTCTCTTTGCAGATTCTGTAAAATCCTTCTATCTTTTCGTTAATTCCACCTATAGGCTGAACTTCTCCAGCCTGAGATAGTGACCCGGTCACTGCAATATCTTGCCTTATGGGAATATCTGCTATTCTGGATAAGATTGCCGTCAGCTCGGCCACCGAAGCACTGTCACCGTCAATCATTCCGTAAGATTGCTCAAATGCCAGAGAAGCAGAAAGTGAAAGTGGGTACTTTTGGGCATATTTTTGCCCCATATAGCCGGCAATTATCATAGATGCTTTGTTGAAGGTTTTTCCGGAAAGATCAGATTCTCTTTCAATATTTATAACCCCTGATTTTCCCATAAAACAGGAAGCTGAAATGCGGCTTAGTGTTCCAAACATGAAATCTCCATCCTGCAAAACCGCCAATCCGTTTATCTGACCGATCTTTTTACCTTTTGTTTCGACAATTATTTGATTATCTTTAACAGCTTCAACAATCTTTTCTCTCAAAAGCTCTTTTCTGTATATGTCGTTTTTTATGGCATCCCGTATCTGTTTTCCGGTAATTTCTATGCTGCCCCCATTTACGCTGTTTTTTGCCTGTGAAACAGCCTCTTCGCATATAGATGCAATTCCGGTAATATCAGGGCTTATTTTTTTTCTGCTGCCTGCTGTTTTTGATGCATACTTTATAATCTCTTCAAAAGCAGATTCGCTGAAATTTACATTATCATAACGATTCTGCAATATCGCAAGTATTGAACCTGCATTCTCGTTTGATAAGGTAAGTGAATAGTCAAAATCGGCTTTGAGACCAAAAAGCTGATTGAACTCATGATCATGCGCCGAAAGCAAAACATAAAGATATCTTGATCCTAAAAGAATCACCTTTGTGGACAGCTCTATCGGTTCGGGTTTCATACTTGTAGCCGACAAAAATCCAAATTGCTCCTGCATATCCTCTATCTTGATTGACTTTGAAAGCATAGCATTTTTTAGCGCCCACCAGCTTCCGGGTTTTGAAAGCACCCTTTCGGCGTCAAGAATAAGATAGCCGCCGTTTGCTTTATGCAGCGCCCCATGTTTTATAAGGGTAAAATCTGTTATAAGATTACCGAACATTGCCTTTTTCTCAATTTTGCCGACGATATTGTAGAATGTCGGGTTGTCCTCATATACGACAGGATAGTTGTTCTGTCCTGAAGCATCGATAAGTATATTGACTTCAAACGGCAGCATTTTGCCGTCAGTCGGAAACATAATTCGAGGCGTCTTTTCCGGTAAAAACTGTTCGGCATTTTCAAGTGTATATTCCTCTATAGCCTTTAGATATTCCTTTATCTTATCGCAATCGTAGTGATATTTTTCTATCTCATCAATATAATGACTTATTACAAGCAGTATGGCCTCTTTTTTTATCCTCTCTATTTCATCCCACCGCCTTTTTTCTAAAATTCTTACTTTTTCAAGATAGTCCACAATTTTGCTGTCCAAAGCATGTCGTCTTTGCTCTATCTGTTTTTTCTGTTCGTTGCTTAATACGGAAAATTCTCGTTCGGTAACCATCTTACCATTTATCATCGGATTAACCTGTAATCCTTTTGCCGACGGTTTAACTATAAAATCAAGCTCTGCCGCTGCATCTTTAAGAGTACTGAAACTTTTATCTATCTCGTCATTTATCCGATTGATAATCTGCCTTATACGCAAAGAAAAGTCTTTGCTTTCCAGTACTTCAGGGATTTCTCTCTTAAAACTTTCCAGCAGTTTTTTCATCTGAGATTTGAATTTAGATGCTCTGCCCGGAGGCAACTTAACCGATATTGGATTCATTGGTTCTTTAAAATTGTAAATATAGCACCAATCATAAATCTTATAGTCTTTTGTTATGTTGCTCTTAAGCAGTTTTACCAGATATTTTCTATCCTCAGGAGTGAAATTGCCCGAAAGATAAAGATTTCTGTCATCATAACCGTTTATAATCTGTTCTATAGCATTTTTGACCCTTTTTTGGTCAAACCACTGATCGTCACGGCTGTTTGTTTTTAGCAAATCCTTCGCTATATGAAATTTTACATCATTAAATGCCAATTTATTAAGTGCCATATTAACCTATATAGATAATTCTAATTACATCATCATGCAGAATAATTCTTGCCGAACATTGTGTTTTATACAAAAACCTCTTTATCATATTGAGACTCTCCTCATCTAAAGCAGTAGAAATAATACATCTTGATACCGTCTCGGTAAACCAAGATTCGTATTGAATGTCATTATCTTCAAGAAATTCAACGAGTTTCCATTTATAACTTCTTTCAACAATAATATCAGCTTTTTCCATACAGATAATTTTATGCCATAACCCGCAAGTGTCAATCTATTTGCAAAATGCTTCAGAGCGCTTCTATATAATTCCGTATGAACAAATTGCAGGCAGCAAGGCTACAATTGAGATTTAGGCGTCCTGTGTCCTTTACTTTTATAAGCATACAGATAAAATCTGCACGATGATGAGATCACTATACAATAAACACCTTCACAGCTTTATCAGGTTTTTCATAGGCAAGGCGAACTTCTGCAGAACTAACCGGTTAGTTCAAAGAAGTT
>CAZPBP010000109.1:0-4266 GCA_964584845.1 uncultured Hippea sp. | reverse complement strand
AGTTAATAGAGATATTATCCTTAAAAATAAAGGAGGTGAATAGCTTACACATAAAAGGGAAGGTGCGAGAATTAAAAAAAAGATTTTACCAAAGGGGGTAAAAATGAAAAAGATTTTATCAGTTAGTCTGTTTATAGCATCGGTATTGTTTGTTTTTGCGTTAAACGGTAATGCAGCTTCGATATCGATCGGAGGTATTTGGGATATAACGGGGCCTACAGGCGATGTGGGAGCGCCTTATGCAACTGCGCAGAGAAATTATATCAGTTATGTAAACTCTCATGGAGGAATAAACGGCAAAAAAATAATTTTGTACGGGGAGGACTACGCATATAAGATTCCTGCTGCCGTGGCATTATACAAAAGGCTGACGGAAAAACATGTTTTGGCGATTCTTGGATGGGGTACCGGCGACACCGAAGCCCTCAAAGCCTTTATTGCAAGAGACAAGATCCCTTATATTTCGGCATCATATTCGGAAGGAATAACAAATGTTAAAACAGCTCCATACAATTTCATAGGAGGCGTTACATATTCGGATCAGGCAAGAATTGCTCTGGCATTTATAAAAAAGAATTACAAAGGCAGCGGCAGTCCAAGGGTAGCATTGCTTTACAACGACAAAGGATTTGGAAGATCTCCCATCAATGATGCAAAGAAATATGCGAAAAAGATAGGTGTAAATATTGTAGATGATGAAATTGTTCCTCTAAGAACGCTGGATGTCACAAGTCAGCTTTTAAACATGAAAAGACATAGAGCGCAATATGCACTTATTCAGGAAACAATAATGGCTACATCCACGATTCTTAAAGATGCAAAGAAACTTGGAATAAAAACAAAATTTTTTGCGTTAAACTGGGCAGCCAACGAAAAACTTCTCACACTTGCAGGTTCCGCAGCCGAAGGTCTGTACTGGACATCCCCGTTTGCTACATGGACAAATACAAAGCTGAAAGGAGTACGTTTTGTTCACAAGGTAAGCAAGCTGTATAACGGCAATAAGGCTCAACAGGTAAATTATATTCAGGGATTTGTTGCCGCATACACTCTCGTTCAGGCATTGAAAAAAGCAGACAAAGAAGGAAGATTAAACGGTCCTGGAATAAAATATGTGCTCGAGCATAACAAATTTCCCAATGGCGGATTGTCCGCTCCTGCGTCTTATAGTCCGAAACTTCATAAATTCTCAACTAAACTTAAAATATACCAAGTTCGAAACGGTAAATTTGTTCCGGTGTCAGGTTATATTTCTCCATAGTAAAAATCTGCCGATTAATATAACACAGTTCAGCGGACAGCCGGTCGATTTCTACGGCTGTCCGCTCTAAAAAACAATACGGGTGAGGATGTGCTAAAGATTAAAAATATTGAAGTAGTCTATGATGATGTAATTTTAGTCCTGAGAGGGATGTCCATTGAAGCGAAAAAGGGATCCATAACTGTTTTGCTCGGCTCAAACGGTGCGGGCAAAAGTACAACACTTAAAGCAATATCGGGTCTTCTTAAATCCGAAGAAGGCAAGATCACAGATGGTGATATATTTTTTGAAAACAGGTCTCTAAAAAATAAAAGTCCTGAGGAAATTGTCAGTGCCGGCATATTTCAGGTTATGGAAGGAAGAAGAATCTTCGGAACTCTGACAACGGAAGAAAATCTCAAGGTGGCCGGATACTGCCGCAAATACAGCAAAAGAATATTAAAAAACAAAATCGAAAAGATATATGAATATTTTCCGCATTTAAAAGAAAGGCAAGAGATAAGAGCAGGATATCTGTCGGGCGGAGAACAGCAAATGCTCGCAATAGGAAGAGCTCTGATATCGGAGCCTAAAATGATTTTACTTGATGAGCCCTCACTTGGTCTTGCTCCGCTTTTAGTCAAAGAACTCTTTGAAATCATAGAACGCATAAATAGAATTGATAAAATTACAATTTTGCTGGTCGAACAAAACGCCGATATTGCGCTTTCGATTGGCAATTATGGATATATTATGGAAAATGGAAAGGTCGTACTTGAGGGCAGCTGCGCTAAATTACGGGAAAACGAGGATGTTAAAGAATTTTATCTTGGAATATCGGCAGAAGGAAAGAAAAGTTTTAAAAATGTAAAACATTACAGGAGAAGAAAAAGATGGCTTTGAGCCGGAATAAGAATAAAAAATTTGAATCTATCATAAAACATGCCTCGCAATTCAGCAAATATTATTCAAATCTTTTTAGAAAATATTCAATTAATACATCAGAGATCGGGTTGGATAAGATTGAGAAAATACCGATTACTCATAAATCGGAAATACCCGAACTTCATAGAGATAACTTGCCTTTCGGCAGTTTTCTGACAACTGAAAAAACCGAACTGAAACATATCTATCTTTCACCGGGTCCAATTTATGATGCAGAAGGAAGAGAAAAGGATTATTGGGGAATTGAGTATGTATTGAAAAAATTAGGCTTTGGCGGCGGAGATATAGTTCTTAACAGTTTCAATTACCATTTAACTCCTGCCGGTCTTTTTTTTGATAATGCGTTGGTTAATGCAGGCTGTACGGTTTTTCCTGCAGGCGTTGGAAACAGCAGCCTTGTTGTACAGGCAATTGATGATATACCGTGCAACGCATTTATCGGAACACCCTCATATCTTTATAGTTTAAAGAAAAAATATTATGAGTTTTTTAAAAAACCATTTCCCGTAACAAAAGCAATTGTAGCCGGAGAGCCTATATCCGAGACAATCAGAAACGACTTCAATAAAACAAAGATGGATGTCAGGGGAATATATGCAACCGCCGAAGCGGGATTGATAGGCTATGAATGTAAAAATTTTCCAGGTTTTCATATAGCTGACAGGGTTTTTGTAGAAATCGTTGATGCGAACGGCAAAAAAATTCCGACAGGAAAATCCGGAGAGGTTATAATAACGCTGCTTTCAAATCATACATATCCTCTTATACGATACGGCACAGGAGATATAGCGAGATTGATAAAATCCGACTGTCGTCCTGAAGATGATTTATATCTGCTTTCGAACATTGAGGGCAGGGTAGATCAGACGGTAAAAATTAGAGGAATGTTTGTGTATCCTTCGGCTATCAAGGAACTTTTATCAAATTTTAAACAGATAAAAAAGGCGAAACTTGTTGTTGAGAGAAAGCAAGAGAGAGATTATGTTACATTATTTCTGGAAATAGAATCGGATATGGATTATAATAAACTCGCCTTGAACGCAAAAAGAATAATGAAAATCAAGATTGATTCTATAAAAAAGGCAAAGATTACCAGCGATGATAGATTGATTGAAGACAGAAGAAAATTCTAATAGTTGGAGGTAGACAATGTATGTTAAGAACTGGATGAAAACAGAAGTGATAACTTCAAAACCGAACGATACATTCTATAAAGTTGCAAAAATCATGAAAGAGAAACAGATTAGGCATATGCCTGTTGTAGATGACGGAAAGATAGTTGGTATGATAAGCGACAGAGATGTCAGACTGGCCTCACCATCTAATGCAACCGGTCTGTCAAAAGGAGAAATTGGATATCTTTTAGAAAAAATAACTGCAGCTGAAATTATGAACCGCCAGCTTTTTACCATCGAACCGGATACAACCATAGAATATGCCTCAGAAATAATGAAAGAACATAGGATAGGATCACTTCCGGTTGTTGATAATGAGAGCAGAATAGTAGGTATAATCTCAACTATAGATATTTTGGAAGCATTCTTCGATGTTATGGGAGGATCGGCTGAAAGTTACAGATTGACAATACAAACTTCAGACAAAATAGGTGCATTGGCCGAAATTACCAAAATAATAGCCGAACATGAGGGATTTATAATAAGTATTGTCACACCGTATTACGGTACAAACAGAACAAGAAGACAGGTAGTGATCAGAATTCAGGTATCAGACATAAAAAATATCATAGATGATTTAGAGAGGCATGACAAAAAGGTTGTCGCTATGCATAAATGTAACCTTGACGGATGGCAGCGAACATAATGAGATTACTGAACAGTAAACTCCTCCACGGAAGGTTAAGATTGGGTAAGATTTAAAAATTAAAATTTGCCGGGCTGACATAGGTTAGCTTGAGAATTTTTATTTCTTGAAGATTGCCCGATATCAGCCTTCCCTGCGGGCAATATCTGCTTTCCCATATGCTTTGTTAAACTTCTGTTTAATAATTGTACAGCCGGTCACCGCCGGCAAAAGAATCAGAGCAGCTCTATCGCAACTGCAATAAGCACAATAGCGCCGAC
>CAZPBP010000108.1:0-4347 GCA_964584845.1 uncultured Hippea sp. | reverse complement strand
GATTTTGCCTCAGGCAAACAATCAGCAGCACGGGCATATAGACAGTGATAACTCGCTGGGAATCTTAAAAAAAAGATATGCCAATGGAGAGATCGACAAACAAACCTTTGAGAGCATGAAAAAGGATCTCGGGTATTGAGGCAAACAATATGATACAAAAAAGATCTTTGAAAACCTTGGCGGCAGGAATAATTTTTGCCGCCGCAGGTTTCGGTATGTTGATTTATGTTTCAGGAATAATGTCCAGCCGATTCAATTACGGATACTACGGCAAAAATTTTACTACTATAAATAAAAATGTGCTTGATAAGCTGTATGTTCCGCCGAAGACCGGTGTCAAAATAAACAAATCCCGCAACAGTATTGAATTTTATGGACAGAGTGTATCAATACCGATAATCGCAAGTCCGAAGAATGCCGCGGATATGTATGCTTTTGGCGTTTATGGTCTTATAAATCCTACAATAATAGTCAGCAAAGATGCAAAAATTACTATACGATTTGTGAATGAAGATGATGATATGTATCACAATATGGCTGTTGTAAACAGCAGCCCGCCCTATCCGTATATGTCTATGATGATTGGAGAAGCATTTGAGGATTCCTTTGTCAGTCCTCTTCCCGAAGCCTCAGATAACAAATATCCGATAATGTCAAACAGCTTTATGGCTTCCCGCACCGGAACATTTTATTATATATGTCAGATAATGGGACATGCATCCAGAGGAATGTACGGTAAATTAACGGTCTTGAACAATTTAAAGAGAACAAAATGAAAGAATGTTGTGATACGGCAAAGATTGATATAACTGCCGCAAAAGCACAGAAATCCCCACATAAACATGAGCCTTCATTGAGATTGCTGCGGACTGCCCGCGGCCAGATCAGTGCGGTTATAAAAATGATAGAGGATGATCGTTACTGTATTGATATCTCAACGCAGTTGCTGGCGGCGATTTCACTGTTAAAAAAGGCTAACACATCTATTATAAATAGACATATGGAAACATGCGTCAGAAAGGCGATTGAAGAAGATAATGTCGATGAGAAACTCGAAGAGCTTAAGCAGGTTATGAGGTATATAGAAAAAGCTCTTTAAGCGCAAGCAGTGCAAAGTAAGTTGGAAGACATCGGTGATAAAGGAGAAAAAATGAAAATAGGAAGTAAAAGAGTGAAGCGAGCAACAACAATTATCGCTGTGTGTTTGATGATTTTATCAGGTTTATTTTTTACGACTAATGAAAGTAAAGCCGCAACTATGGGGAAAACGGGATATCTTTTTGTGACGCTGGGTCAAGATAACAAAGTCGCCAAAATTGATTTGAAAACCGGAACAGTGATAGACTATATCAATATAAAAGGTATTTCGCATGGCGTGGCGATATCGTCCGACGGTAAATATGTCTACACAGGGCAGCTCAAGAAATTAAAGGCTAACAAAATTTTGGTTACCGATGTTTTGACAAACAAGAGAGTTGCCGAGATTCCGGTCAATGTGCGCACGCATCATTTTGCTATCAGCAGAAACGGCCGCTATCTCTATGCTACGGCAACTATGGCAGGAAAACTCCTGGTTATAGATACCGGTACAAACAAAATAATAGCGCAGGTAAAAACAGGTCGGTTTCCATATTATGCTGCGGTGGGACCTAATGGTAAATATGTCTACGTAACAAATAAAAGAGCCGGAACATTGTCGATGCTCACTCTTGACGGCAAAAATGTGGCTACGATCAAGGTTGGGCGCGGACCAAGTCATATTGCATTTTCTCCGAATGGCAAAAAAGTTTATACCGCCGATGCCATGAGCAAAACGGTATCGGTTATTGATATAGCAAAAAGAAAAAGAGTGGCCGAAATAAGAGTGGGAAATGATCCTCACGGAATCGATGTGTCTCCCAACGGAACAATTTTTGTATCTAACCGCAAAGATGATACTGTTTATATGATCAACCCCTCATCGTTAAAGATTGTAAAGAAAATCATAATTCCCGAACCTGACCATATAGCGCTTGGTCCATCTGGAAATAAGATTTATGTAAGTTCAAGATCTTCGGAAAAGATCTATGTTTTGAACGCTCTTTCCGGAAAAATTTTGAAAAAAATTGCTGTCGATGGTGAGCCTCATCAGATAACTTTTTCAAGATAGGATTTTGACTGTAATTCTATATGCAGAGACAGCTTTCAAATCCTGTCTTTACTGTGAAATGCAGAAATAAAAATGCAGGAGTTTCGAAATGCGTAAACCAATAATGGTTGGTGTATCCGGATCAATAGGATTATTGACAGTATATTTTGGAATCCTCTCTCTAACCAATTCTCCGGGTCATGCTATAGAAGAATTCGCAAATTTATGGTATTGGATTTCAATCCTGGTTGTCGGCTTCGGAATACAGCTTGGGCTTTTTTTCTTACTCAATTCGGGAAAGAATCAAACTTATCATAAAGGATGTCTGCAACGGTCTCATTATCGAGTTCCATTTATGGTCGGATAAGCATAATGGAAATATAGAGGATAATTATGAAAAAAAATAAACTCATATTATATCCGGCAATGTTTATAGTGGTTGCGATAGTATTGGCTGTATTCCTGTACGTGCGGGCAGATAAAAATAGCGGGTATGGTATCTTTCCTGAAAAACTGGGCGATATGAATATAGTTTTATACAAAGAAGGAAAGCCTGCTATATCGGCGGTTCAAGGGTTGCATGGCGGAATAGAGATGCATTTGAAAAATGCTTACATCGCAGACTATGAAGATTCTTCGGGCAATAAGGCCAAATTCTGGATATCGAAGTCTGAAAATAGTCGTATTGCGAAAGCGCTTCTTGCGGCTATGACGAGCAGGGTCGGGAAGACGGGGATATTTAGTGAGCCTATGCGCAGCAGCATAGGAAATTTGACGGTATATTATGTTGCCGGACTCGGTAAATATCATTACATTTGGACTGAAGGCGACAGAGTGTTTTGGCTGCAGATAAATAATCCGAGCAAGGTTTATCAACGCGGCATTGTCGGGGAATCCGAAAGCCGAATTAAATGATAACAGGTGATATACTTGAGAAATTTTTATAGATGTATATGGACTAATGTAAGGTGTATGAAATGAAAAAATATGATGTTATAATCGCAGGGGCAAGTTTCGCCGGATTATCGGTTGCAAGCAGGATAGACAACGGCAAGGTGTTGCTGATCGACAAGAACGAGATAGGATCCCAGCAAACATCGGCATGCGGTACAAGTGTAAATATTCTAAAAGAGGTAGAGTGCGAAGATTCAATACTAAAAAACTTTACTACTGCCGCACTGCATATTAAAAATAGAAAGATAGATATTTCTTTATTGGAGAAGTATTGTACGTTTCATTATAAAAGATTTTGTGAGCTGCTTGTCAGGCAAAACAGTGCAGAAATTTTAAAAGCAAACGTTAGGGCGGTAGAGGGATCTGTTGTCATTACAGACAAAGGCAGTTTCGCGGCAGACATCATTGTTGACTGCACAGGATGGCAGGCGATTCTGGCATCTTCTTTGAAAAAGGATTATGTAAACAGAAAAATGTTAAGTTTTGGTATAGAAACCGAGCTGCCGTACAAGGACGATAAACTAAGATTCTTCGCAGACCCCGAGATTATAAGAAATGGAATTGCCTGGCTTTTCCCCTGCGGAAAAACGGCGAGATTCGGTGTCGGCAGCTATAGCGGCGATACAAAGATACTTCCCGCTTTGAAAAGATTTGTCGGTGGCTATGGATTAAAGATTGGCAAGATTTATGGTGACTATTTTTGTTATTGTTTAAAAAAACCTGTTGTAAAAAATCTGTTTCTGGTCGGATGTGCTGCGGGTCAGACCCTTCCATTTACGGGAGAAGGAATTAAAAGAAGCATTCATTTCGGCATAAAATGCGGGGAAATAATTCGAAAAATACTGGACGGTACGTTTTCGTTCGAACAAGGCGCAAAGAGATACGAAAGATTAGCGTTAAGCAGAGAAAAGTATTATAACTATTTGCTGAAGATGCAGCATAAACTGCCTGAATTGGTTGGCTGGAAACTGAATTTGGCCGTAAGATTTTTAAATGCAAAACTCGTTAGAAAGTGGGTATGGGAAAAATACAGTTCGATTTAATAGTTCACCTTGCACTCATACGCTATCATTACCGCTTAGGTCACATTTAGTGCGCAAGGTGAGCTGATATTAAAAGGAGGCACAAAATGGGTGAGAAAAAACTAAGCCGAAGAAAATTTCTTGGAAGAGCTACATGTGTTGCGGGTGGAATAGGAGCAGTTTCCGCTGTTTATCCGGCTGTTGCAAGTTTAGCACCGGATAAGAATGCTCTGGCACAGTCAA
>CAZPBP010000107.1:0-4381 GCA_964584845.1 uncultured Hippea sp. | reverse complement strand
GGGAAGGCCGATATCGGGCAATCTTCAAGAAATAAAAATTCTCAAGCTAACCTGTGTTAGCTCATCAAATTTTAATTTTTAAATCTTGCCCAATCTTAACCTTCTGTGGAGACGTTTATTGTGCAGTGGTCTCATAATGCATACCAACACAAATCCGCTGACAAAAGATCTGGTCGGCAACAAGCTAACCTGCACGAGCTGCCATTTAAACGGCGGTAAAACCAAGGCACTTGGAACGTTTATCGGAACCGCATTATCTTTTCCGGCATATTCAAAGAGAGAGAAAACCGTTCAAACACTTCAGGATCGCATAAATAACTGTTTTATGAGAAGCATGGACGGAAAACGACCCATCATCGATACAAAGGCCTCCATTGCAATGGCTGCTTATGTAACCTGGCTTTCAGAAGGATTACCGATAAAAATGAACCCTAAAAAGCCTGTCAATCCATACTATACCAACCTATGGCCCAACAAAAAGCTTAATCCTATTATAAAATCTGCGACTCATAAAAACTATGTAAGGGGCAGAGGGATTTATGAAAGCAGATGTTCGTCATGCCATGGTGCAAACGGACAGGGCGTAGGCAGTTTTCCTCCTTTGTGGGGTAAAAATTCATATAATACCGGTGCCGGAATGAGCAAGATAGGCAAAATGGCAACTTGGGTGCTTTATAATATGCCTCTTGGCAACCCTAACTTAAATGAAAAAGATGCTGTTGATGTTTCTATCTATGTCGATGCTCAGCCGCATTCGGATTTTGATCTGAATAGACATCTTTTGCCGAGGTCTGAAATGGGTTACTATAACTCGAAAGTGCTGCATGAAAAGCATAATGTCAGAAGTAATTTTGCAAAACCGCGGGGACTTGACATAGACGCAATAAGGGGAGATCATAAGATAAAGGGTGTTTCTATTAATCCATGAACAATCATTTTGAGCCCCGATTTGCCTCCTTTGTTACGTTGCGAATTTTGGCAATATGCTATGCTGCTGCCTGCAATTTGCGCTTTGACAAGGCCTGTCTGCGTGCGGACACACACGGGCAGACGAATTCGGACTCTCAATTTGAAACGCTTAGAATTAATAGAGATACTCTAAAATAACAGATCATTATGAATGTAATAGGCGGATCGTTAAAAGGAAAAAAACTAATCGCTGCAAAATGGAAATGGCTTCGCCCAACCCGACAGATTGTAAAAAAGTCCCTTTTTGATACGCTTGGGATAATTAGCGGGCTGAAATTTTTGGATCTTTATGCCGGAACAGGTTCGATAGGCATTGAAGCGGCAAGCAGAGGAGCAATTGTTACAATGGTTGATTACAGCAGAGAAGCTGTTAAGATAATTGCAGAAAACAGGGATAGATGCAATCTATCCGATTGCGTTAAGATAGCGCACGAGACTGTGGAGCAGTTTTTGGCGATCGACAGAGAAAAGTATGATATTATATTTATAGATCCGCCCTATGATATGCCTGCTGAAAGAATTGACCGTATTATAAGAGACATGAGGCGGAATACGATAGACATTGAAAATGGTATAGTTGTTTTGGAGTATAGAAAGGTTTTTAAAACTAATTTTGCAAAAAACTTGAAGGTGAGGTTGCATGGTATGACAGCATTAAACTATTTTTCCTTTAGCTGATGATCGCAATATATCCGGGAACGTTTGATCCGATAACAAAAGGGCATATAAATATCATAAAACGCAGTCTTAATGTCTTTGATGAACTGATTGTGGCAATAGCAAAAAATTCCCAGAAAAAGCCGCTTTTTTCAGCCAAGGAACGTTTAATGATGGCTACCGAAAGCCTGAAAGAAGAAGGTCTTGAGGAAGTTAAGGTTGAACTGTTTGGCGGGCTGCTTGTTGATTTTGTCAAAAGGCATAATTCCAAAATTGTGATAAGGGGATTGAGAGCGGTCAGCGATTTTGAGTTTGAACTGCAGATGGCGTTTATGAATAGGGAGCTTGACAATTCTATTGAAATGATGTTCCTGATGCCCTCCATCAAATACTCGTTTTTGAGCTCAAGCATCGTAAAGAATGTTTTCTTAAATGATGGATACATAAAAAACATGGTGCCGAAAATTGTCGCGAAGTCTATAAAAGAAAAATTAAAGATGATAAAAGGAGAAAGAAAATGAAGTTATCGGAAAGAATCGGGTTAATTAAACCTTCGGCTACGCTTGCGATCAGCACAAAATGCAAACAGCTCAACGCACAGGGAATCAGAATTATAAATCTTTCGGCAGGTGAACCCGATTTTGATACGCCGGAGAACATCAAGCAGGCTGCAATTCGCGCCATAAATGACGGATTTACAAAATATACCGCTGTCGGAGGAATAGACGAACTCAAATCAGCTATTGTGGATAAGTTCGGAAGAGACAATAATATCAGATACGGCAAGGATAACATTTGCGTGTCTGACGGCGCCAAACATACACTTTTTAATCTTTTTCAGGTGCTTCTTGAAAAGGGCGATGAGGTAATACTTCCGGCTCCGTATTGGGTGAGCTACGAGGCCGGAGTAAAATATGCCGGTGCAACTCCGGTAATAGTCTCAACCGCATCCACCGATTACAAGATTTTGCCGGAGACGCTGAAAGAAAGCATAACCGCCAAAACAAAAATGATTGTTTTAAATTCTCCGTCAAATCCGGTAGGTTCGGCATACGACAGCAATGAAATAGAGGAGCTTACAGAAATTGCTCTGGCACATAATCTTTATATTGTGTCTGATGAGATATATGAAAAAATTACTTATGATGGATTTAAACCGGTGAGCCCGGCTGCACTATCGGCAGAAGCAAAGAAAAAGGTGTTGACTGTTAACGGCGTTTCAAAGACATATTCTATGACCGGATGGAGAATAGGATGGGTGGGGGCAGACGAGCAAATCGTCAAGGCAATGACCAAGCTTCAAAGCCAGAGCACATCCAATCCCTGCTCAATAGCTCAGGCTGCAGCAGTAGAGGCTTTGAATGGATCTCAAAAAAGCGTTGAGACAATGGTTGACGCATTCAAAAATAGAAGGGATTATTTTTATAATACAATTATCGACATAGAAGGAATAAGCTGCTTTAAACCGAAAGGTGCATTTTATCTGTTTCCGGATATAAGCGATTTGTACGGAAAACGGTTTAACGGTAAGGAGATAACCTCATCGATTGATTTTTCCAATCTGCTTATAGATAAGGCAAAGGTTGCAAGTGTTCCGGGAATTGGATTTGGAGACGATAATTTCATTCGTTTTTCTTTTGCGGCATCTATGGAAGATCTGAAAGATGCTGTCGACAGTATAACGAATATTGTAAGTCAATTAAAATAGTTGATAGATTATGAGAATTAAATTGCTGCAGAGAGAATAGAATCGGGAAGGAACCCGATACATCAATTGATTAGAAAAATTTTTATCCTTCTGAGCTTTGTTGCTTTTTTTGCGGTGGTTGCAGCAGCAATACTCTTTTTTATGATAAGTGTCGCAACAGAAGATAAATTTGCCGATATTTCAAGTTATAGAATGCCGTCCTCATCAATTATATATGCATCAGACGGTGAAATAATAGCCAGTTTTGGATATCAGCAGCGAAAAATAATTCCCCTTAAATCCGTTGCCAAAATTGCAATTGATGCAGTTGTCGCAACCGAGGACTCGCGTTTTTTTGAGCATGGCCCTATAGACTTGAGGGGTATATTGAGAGCATTAGTCAGCGATATAATATCGGGAAAATTCAGCGAAGGCGGAAGTACAATCACCCAACAACTTGTAAAAAATATTTTTTTATCCCCGGAAAAAAGCGTTTACCGGAAAACCGTTGAGGTTGTGCTTGCATATAAGATGGAGAATCGTTATTCAAAGAAAAAGATTCTCGAACTGTATCTTAACGAAATCTATTTCGGCAACGGTTCATACGGGATAGAGGATGCTGCTGAACGATATTTTGGCGTAAGTGCCGATCACCTTAATCTACTGGAATCTGCTGCTCTTGCCGGAGTTATTGAGGCTCCTTCAAGATATAATCTATACAGGCATCCAAAACTTGCAAGAGAAAGAATAAGTCATGTACTGAAAAGGATGTATGAACTTGGTAAAATTACTGAGAAACAATACCAAAATGCATTAAACGGCAGTTTAAAGCTTAGATCAAAATCGATACCGAGCTGGGCCTATGGCTATTTTACCGAATATGTAAGACAAAAGGTAATAAGGATGTTTGGAGAAAAGGTACTCTACAGCGGAGGTTTAAGAGTTTACACAACGCTAAACCCGTTATATCAGAAGATTGCAACAACAGAGATCAAAAAAGGATTGATAAAACTTCGGAGAAAGGGTTCGATGCCCCAGGGAGCAGCTTTGGTTATCAGGCAGCATACG
>CAZPBP010000106.1:0-4498 GCA_964584845.1 uncultured Hippea sp. | reverse complement strand
TAGCCCTTCAAATTTTAATTTTTAAATCTCGCCGGCTCTTTGGCTTCTGTGGAGGTGTTTATTGTGCAGTGGTCTCATAATATGGAAATATTACAATTTTACTGTTTACACAGGCAAGAAATAATATTGTAAAGGCAAATAGACAGCTTGATATCGGTCATGATACAATTACAAGAACATAGAATAAGGGGGTTAAAATGAGCACAAAGCACAATGAGGTGATTATTGAACAGTTTTCCAAGCAGGCAATTCCGTTTGCCAAGTCACCGGGTCATATGGATTCGATACAAATGCTTGTGGAAATGTCAGGTGCAGCAGGTAATGATTCGGTTCTTGATGTTGCCTGCGGACCGGGCTTAGTTGCCTGCGAATTTGCTGCTGTTGTAAACAACGTTACCGGAATTGATATTACGGAAAAGATGATTGAGCAGGCAAGAAATCATCAGCAAGAAAAGCAATTGAAAAATTTAACCTGGAATATTGGGGATATTCTTCCGTTGCCCTATGCAGATAATAAGTTTTCTATCGTACTTACACGGTACAGCTTTCACCACTTTATAGAGCCGCAAAAAGTTCTCTCTGAGATGTATCGTGTTTGCAAATTCGGAGGCAGTATCCTGGTTGCGGATGTTGCCTTGCCGCCGGAAAAAGTCAAAGCATATAATCAGGTGGAGAAATTGAGAGATCCGTCACATACAAAAGCTCTGACTCATCAGGAATTTGAAAAGTTGCTTCAGGAACTTAAATTAAATAATAACAGGCAGGCAACTTATACAATTGAGGTGGAATTGGAACAACAGCTTGAAGCCTCGTTTCCAAACTCCGGTGACGATGAAAAAATTCGAACACTTATTGAACAAGATATCGGTGTTAATAAAATAGGTATAAATGCTTATAAAAGAAGTGGAAAAATATATTTTAGTTATCCAATATCTATCTATGTCGGTCAAAAAACATAGTCAAAGCATCCGACGGACAGATAAAAACGGCTTCGCTGCGCTGCACCTTGCTTTTAGCTGCCGGTTGCGGCAGGCATCAGCCCCATAAATAAGAGAGAGGTGATATGAAGTTTTCAATTATCGGAGCATCTCATGGCATAGGTAATCAGCTGTTAAAGATGGCACTGAAAGAAGGACATTATGAGACCGTTGCACAGTAAGCGTCTTCACAGCAATATCTGCTTTTTCATAGGCGAGGCAAACTTCTGCAGGATTAACCGGTTAATTCAAGGAAGTTTAACAAAGCATATGGGAAAGCAAATATTGCGAAGGTGCTTATTGTGCAACGGTCTCATAAGCTAATAATTCAGTGACTTGAAATGACTCGACTAAACTTTATTATTACAGTCAATGAAATCGCAGTTTTTGCGTAGCTTAAAGTTAATGTTTGGGAGATTATATGAAAGATCCTTATAAAATATTGGGAATATCGAAAAATGCCGCTGATGATGAGATCAAAAAAGCTTACAGAAAGCTTGCAAGAACATATCATCCTGATCTAAATCCCGGCAATAAGCAGGCAGAAGTCAAATTTAAGGAGATAAATGAGGCTTATCAGATATTAAGCGACAAGCAAAAAAAAGCTCAATATGATCAGTTTGGAAATGTCGGAGAGGGAGATTTTTCAGGATATAAAAACACCGGTTTTGGTGGTTTCGGGTCGGGATCTTTTCGATACACAAGCGGTCAGGGAACATTTGATGTAAATGATATTTTAGGTGATATATTTGGCGGAGCGTCGAGCAGAACTCACTTTGGAAATTTTTCAGGATATTCAGATGGAACGGCAAAAGGTTCTGATCTGCTTTATACTATGGACCTTTCGTTTAAAGATGCAGTACTTGGTAAAATTGTCGCTATCTCTATAGGTGGAAAAAATTTGAAAATAAAGATTCCTCCGGGTATAAAAGACGGCGATGTAATTAAGGTTAAGGGCAAGGGCAATCAAGGTCCCGGAGGTAAAGGCGATTTAAAAATACGCGTTAATGTTGTTTCAGACGAACGTTTTACGATAAAGGGCAAAAAATTATATACGAAAGTAGATGTTCCGTTGGATACGGCGCTTTTTGGCGGTTATGCAGCTGTTGATACAGTTGATGATAAGGTAAACATCAAGATTCCGCAAGGTACAAGCGGGGGGAAACTATTCAGAATAAAAGGTAAAGGTATTGTGGATAAAAGCGGCAAAAGAGGAGACTTGTATGCTGAGATCAGAATAATTATACCGAAATTGAGCAGCCATCAAATTAAAAAGCTCAAAGAGATAATAAAATGAACAGGGTTTACACTATCGGAGAGGTTGCCCGGATGCTGAAGGTTCATCCTCAGACAATAAGAGCATATGAGAATGCCGGTTTCGTAAAACCTGCAAGAAGCGCGGGAGGTTTTCGCTACTTCAATTCTGAGGATATAAGACATTTGAAAATGATTCTTTTGCTGACAAAAGATCTTGGTGTAAATTTAGCCGGTGTTGAGATTATTTCGAGAATGATTAATCAGATAAACGATATGCATGCGCAGATAGAATATCTGGTAGAGAAAATTCAAAGGGAAATAGACAGAAACTATGAATATCACAGATCAAAGGCGCTTGTTCCGAAGAATAAATATTCTATTATAAAAATTGACATAGCAGAAGATGATTGATTCGGTAATTGGAATTATAGAAGAGGCCGTACCCGGCAGATTAATAATTAGAGTAGGCGCATTTTTTCTGAATATATCCGTTCCTTTGATGCTCAGTTCTTCGGTAAAGAAAGGTAACACTATTAAACTTTTTACACATCTTATAATAAAAGATGATAAAATAAGCATAATTGGTTTCAGTGACGGCAGGCAGAGGAAAATATTTTTAGCCATTCAAAAAACTCCGAAGGTGGGACCCAAAACAGCGCTGACAATATTATCGGCACTTTCTACCGGACAGCTTCTTGATGCTGTTGAAAATGCAGATGTAAGTGCGCTTTCGGCAATTCCTAAAATCGGGAAAAAGACGGCAGAAAGAATCCTCTTTGAACTTAAAGGTTTAAAAGCTATAGAATCAAGTGAGAATGCTTTATCTCCCACACTGACCGACGCAGTGAATGTCCTTGTTTCGCTCGGATGCGACAGAAACAAATCTGAAAAATCCGTAACAAAAATTGCGCAGGAACAGAAAGATATTGATCTCGAAACGCTGATTAAAACCGCACTTTCCTCGTTGTGAAAAAAATCTGGAGCGTTTCCGAGCTTTCAAATGCAGTAAAAGAAAGTATCGAATCTAATTTCTTTGATGTGTCTGTAGCAGGCGAGATAAGCGGACTTAAATGGCATTCAAGCGGACATATCTATTTTTCATTGTTGGAAGAGTCGAGTACTTTAAACGTTGCATTTTTTAGAAGATATGCAAACGGACTTTCTTTTGTGCCGTCTGATGGAATGCGTATCGTGGCCTTCGGCAGCCTTTCAAGTTATCCTCCAAGAAGCAATTACCAGCTTATTTGCCGCAGAATTACTCCTGCCGGAGAAGGTGATAAA
The DNA here is from genome assembly GCA_964584845.1 of uncultured Hippea sp. Taxonomy (GTDB): domain Bacteria; phylum Campylobacterota_A; class Desulfurellia; order JAADFJ01; family JAADFJ01; genus JAADFJ01. The sequence goes on along the minus strand of CAZPBP010000106.1, from coordinate 983 downwards.
CTTATTGCATTGATGAATCTCAAAAGACAACTTAAAAATGAGGGGCTTTTTGACAAAAATAGGAGTTTACCTGCTTTTCCGAAAAGAATCGCTATTGTAACATCTCTTACCGGAGCCGCAATAGAGGATATCAAATCTGTTATAAGCAGACGCTTTGGCGGAGTAACGCTATTTGTATTTGGTGCGTTGGTAGAAGGATCCAAAGCTGCCGACTCCTTAATAAAGGCGATCAATCGCGTAAAAAGAAATGCTGAATCTCTGAATATAGATCTTTTGATTATTACAAGAGGCGGAGGATCAAAGGAGAGTCTCAATCTATTTAATAACGAAAAAATAGCACGTCTCATCTATACTCTCGAAATACCTGTAGTTTCTGCCATCGGCCATCAAATTGATGAAACCCTTGTTGATCTTGTTGCCGATTGCCGCGCAGAAACACCAACTGCGGCAGCAGAGTTAGTCTCTCCGAATATAAATATCCTTAAAAATAGATACCTTGAAATTGTAGATAATTTTTCAAAAAGTATCGAACATTGTATTGCACAAAAGCGCTTGATGCTTCGCGCCTTAGATAATAAAATATCATATCGAAGTTTGAGCAACTTTTTTGATATAAAGTCTCAAAAAGCAGACTTTGCAATTTACAATCTCAATACTGTTTTTAGGACTATTTTAACAAAAAAAAGGGAAAAATATGTCATAACAACTCATAAAATAAAAATCCTGAGAATTCAATTTGTCGATAGATACAGGATAAAAGTATGCAATCTTGCGAAACTAATGCGCTCAGCGATTTTGAATTTTGTAGAATTTAGACATCTCAGATTGTCGGGGTTCATAAATCTTATGGAAACATTATCTCCAATATCAACCCTTAAGAGAGGCTACACTATAACATTAAAAGACAACCGAATTATGAAGTTGTCCGATATTGGTGCAGGAGATATAATTATTACAAAATTTTACAATGGAGCGGCAGAATC
>CAZPBP010000105.1:0-4646 GCA_964584845.1 uncultured Hippea sp. | reverse complement strand
TTTTTAAATCTTGCCCAATCTTAACCTTTTGTGGAGACACTTACTGTGCAGCGGTTTCATATGCAAATTAGCAGTATCTCGGAAAATGCATCTGCAGGCAGCGGCAAAACGACCGAGCTTGTTAAACGCTATATAAAACTTCTGTACGGAGGAGTTCCGCCGGATGATATATATTGTATCACATTTACAAATAAAGCTACCTGTGAGATGAAAAACAGAATTCTTTATGCCGTTAGTCGGTTTGCGGACAGCAGACATTGTTTTGACGATGAAGATATAGGACATCTTCTTGATGGACTTAACATAAATGATAAAAAAGAGGTTCAGGAGAAATTCAGGAGAATCTTTAAAACTATTCATCAGGCATCAATTCATATAGCTACTATTGACTCGTTTCTGCTTTCAATCCTGCGTTCTTTTACATTTGAGGCATCGGTTCCTTATGAATTTGATATAGCAGGCTCAAGCGATATTGAACTTATGACAACAGAAGCATTGCGGGGATTTATTAAGGAACTTTATCGAACGGAAAACCAATTGCTTAAAAAAGAGCTGTTTCGTTTTGGAAAAATAACAGGAGAAAAGGATATTCTGAATTTTTTTTCACGCAGCCTTTACGGTTTGTTTGATATAAGAGCGGAGATCGAGAAGATTGACGAAGGATATGATGCAAAAGATTCTCGGCAAAATTTCAATGAACGGCTTAACGAATCGTATCTGACGTTTATCAAGAACAAAATGGACCTCTTTAATTTTTTGAGAAAAAATATGGATAAAATCGGCAAGAGATCACATGCAAAGATTGACAGATTGGGTGCAGAAGATCTGCCCAAAAAACTTGCATCCCTGTTTAGCAAAGAGATGACGGAAATCTCGACATACAAAAAGCTTCTTCAATCTTCAGTCTCATCGGAGTTTGTATATTTATGGAACAAATACAAAGATTCATTGGGAAACTATTTCGAAGTCAAGGCAGATATAGATCGACTTATATTGCTGTATCTGATAAAGATATTCGAAAAGCATTATGATTCTGCTGTAAGAAAATATAAGAAATTGAGCTTTTCGGATATACAAAATTCGGTTTATAATCTTCTTGTTGCCGACAAGCTGTATCAATACCCTGAATATATCTATTTTAGACTGGATTACAGATTTAAACATCTTTTGATTGATGAATTTCAGGACACGAGTTTTATGCAATGGTCTATTATTGAGCCGATTGCAAGAGAATTGACCGGCGGAATAGGGACAAGAGACGCCGCCGGTTCATTTTTTTATGTCGGAGATCCTAAGCAATCCATCTATCGTTTCAGGGGCGCAGCAAGCGGACTATTTAATTATCCTTCAACGGCACTTAAAATGGAAAAGAAAACGCTAAGCATAAACTATAGAAGTGATCGCTGCCTGATAGATTTTTATAACAAAATCTTCTGTGAGTTTGCGGCATCATCAGAGCAGTTTGATTATGAGTCCGTTGTCGGCAAATCTTCACAAGACGGCTATGTTTATGCGAATTTTGAAGAAGATTACGATGTGGAACAGATTCTAACAAAGATTGCCGAATCAATAAAAGAGATGCGTGATGCCGGATTTTCCTTTTCCGATATTGCAGTTTTGACAGAAAAAAACAAAGAAGTTGATATGATAGCGCAGGCATTGAGTAATCAAGGCATACCTGTTTCCGCTGAAACAACTTCCACCCTTTTTAACACTGACTTGGGCCGAATAATGCTCTCTATTCTGTGCTATATTGTGTGGCCCGAACCGATACTCAGGGAACAGATTGTTTCGTGTCTCAACATTTCAGATTTTGACGGGAAGATGGAAAAGATTAAAAAAATTGCCGGAATCTACAATAATTCGATAGTTTTCAGCAGGGCGGCATCACTTTTTGATCTTGAGGGCTATTTTTATGATGATGAGAATTTATACAAAATTTTTGATATCGTGTTTGATGCCGATAAGGAATCGGTACTTTTTGATGAGTTTGTCAATCGATTTGAAGCGATGCTCAAAAATTGTAATAAGCTAAGCCGCATGAAGGATGATTCCGTAAAGATAATGACGATACACAAGTCGAAAGGGCTTGAATTTAACGGTGTAATTTTGCCTGTTTTTCCTGTCAGGGCAAATAGAAGAAGCGGAATAATTTTGTCGAGGGATGAAGATTTCAGGATAAATTCGATTTTGTTGTCTGTTAACCAAAATATAATAAACTACAGCCAAAAACTAAACAAAATATATAAAAAGGAAAAGGAAGACGAATTCATCGATGAATTGAATCGATTTTATGTTACAGTGACAAGAGCGCGCCATGCTCTTTTTTTGTTCGGGTCGGCAGGAAAGCCGGTTTTCAGACAATTAAAAAGTTTCTTGGGTGAAGTGTATAAATGCGGGAAACCGGCTTTAACCGGGCGGCCAAAAACCGAATATACCGATAAGCCGCAGCAGTTCTTAAAAAAGATACAAAAAACAGATGACAGCAGTGCCGACAAGCAGGAAATTTTCGGCTCTCTGAAGGAGCGGATATTAGGTGATGCGTTCCATTTTGCGATGGAGACAATTGAGGGTTTTGAAATTTCAAAGATAGATAGTTGTATGAAAAAAGTAAAACTGAAATATATGCTTTTTCTCACAGAAAATGATTTTGAAAAAATAAAAATTAAAATAATAGATCTACTTAAAAATGAAATGTTTAAAAAACTTATTCGAGGGCAGATTTTTAGGGAAAAATCATTTTTAAGCAATGGAAAGATAAGAAGAATCGATCTTTTGGTAATTAAGCCGGATAAAATTAATATTATCGATTACAAAATACATTACAGCGCGCCGTTTATGGAAAAATACAGAGCTCAATTGGAAGAGTATAGATTGATCGTAGGAGAAATTTATAAACTTCCGGTTTACTGCTATCTTTTATTTGTTGAGGATCATCTAAAAATAGAACAGATATAGAGCCGCTCACTCCGAAATAATCGTATATTTGTGCGAGAAATGGGCGAAATAGGAAAAATGTGCTTTGTTAAGATAAATATATTTTGACTTAATGACTTATTTCTATATCATTTATGTATCATGATATTCAGTTTAATAAGATGTTCGACACTTGACAAATGAAAACCACGCAATATTTTAATTATACAAGGAAACGCCCGGATCGTGCCCAGATCAAAGAGAATTGGATAAAAACAGTTGTTGAGAAACCTGAGAAGGTAGAAACCCAATCCGATGGCAGAATCAGAAAATGGGCTAAAATATCAGAAGCAGGAAAATATTTGAGGGTTATCTTACTCGAAGACGGCGAAACGGTTCATAACGCATTCTTCGATAGATCTTACAAGGAGGAATAAAGCATGAAAGTGAAATATTTTTCCGATACGGATACTGCTCACGTCGAATTCTCCGACAAAAAAGTCTATGAAACGAAAGAGATAAGTGAAAATATCTATATCGACATTGATGGAAAAGGCAACATCGTGAGCATGACTATAGAACATGCAAAAGATAACGCTGAGCTTTGGGAATTCTCGTATCAAGAGATGTCGCGCCAAACTGCATAAAAAGGCCGAACATCAAGCTTGAGGAAGGATGCTCATCCGTTGCGTTTCATTTGTGCCTTTCAAGTTTGCCGCAATATGTCAACGGTCAACAGAAATGAACAGTTTTCGACCATTAATATTAACCACTCTGTGCCGTTATGTTCAATAAATTTGTATGAGCATCACCGGTATATACAGATTCTGAATCCATATTGAATATCTCCGGTTTGTCGTAAGATAGCAATGCCTTGTTGTGCAGCGGTCTCATTATCCAAAATGTTTTTCCCAGTTCTGCAGGTTTTTAGGTGTTATATTATTTGCATTTGCTGTTTAGTTTAATCTCTTTTAAGGTCTGATTCCCCGCCGCCTGCGACAGAGTAAGTTCATTCCCTATATTTTAATTCTTCAACAGCTGCTAAAAATTTATTTCGCATTCTATAACTAAATTTTTTATTTTCCGAAAATTCAATAAATTTCTCTATGACTAAATCAGATGGAAAACTACATAAAACATCAATTATAGTATTTATGTATATTCTGGTTGTATTACTACTTTTTACCCGCTCAATTTCACCAAATAAAAAATTAACGCATTCTTTTGTTTCAAAATACCTAAGATTTTCTACAATTATTTCAAGTTTTTTTATGTTATTATTATAATAACAGATGAGTCCAAATAAAAATATCGCAGTATCTTTCCTTCCCTCATATGACATGCTTCCTAACAATCTGCAAGCATTCCGGAATTTTTGCGCATCATTACTTAGTGCATCTTTTATAGGATGTTCAATCGGATATTTTGAATAGTCTACGTATCCTTCTTTAGTTAGCCATGGAATATTATACTCTTTTCGTAATTTTTTCAAATCTATCTGTTCATATTTTTCTTTTACCATCCTATTTATCATTTCCTCCTATTCAAAAAAGTTACCCGCAGGGTTTCCGATTTTACCAATTGCCTTTCTGGATACATGAGTACAAATCTCCGTTATTTTTTGAACCGTTTGTTCCCAGCAACTCTTGAATATACCTTAAATCGGTGCCTTGTGCAAGTAAATGTGCCGCAGAAAAATATCTCAATATATGTGAAATAACATTTTTGCG
>CAZPBP010000104.1:0-4649 GCA_964584845.1 uncultured Hippea sp. | reverse complement strand
AAACGCAACCTTGAACTTATCATATTTTTTTCACCCCCTAAAATTCTAACTTCATGATAGAATTGATGAAACAATTTTGCGATATCAAGAAGATAGCTTGACAGATAGAATGGATCAAGCTGTAACGCAGATTTGGCAATCGCATCTTTATAACAGGCAAGCTCTATCATCAGTGTTCTTTCAAGTTTTCCAATATCTCCCGCAAGAAGCGAAGTTTTGTTGTTATATTTCACCTTCTGTTCGAGAGCCTTTTTGAATATGCTGCATGCTCTTGCATACGCATATTGAACATAAAAAACCGGATTCTCGGATACCTGTTTTTTTGCAATCTCCACATCAAAATCGAGATGACTTGTTACTTTTCTTGTTAAAAACAGGAATCTGGCGGCATCCGGATTTACTTCATCAATCAGTTCTTTCAGAGTAACAAATTGCCCCGACCTCGTTGACATAGAAAACGGTTCTCCTTCGCGCAGAAGATTGACTATTTGAACAAGTACAACCGATAATCTTTCGGGGGCAATACCGATTGCTTTGCATGCCGCTTTCATTCTGCCTACATACCCATGATGATCGGCTCCCCAGACATCAATTACCTTGTCAAATTTTCTAATAATAAATTTATTGTAGTGATAATAGATATCGGAGGCAAAATAGGTTAAATCTCCATTTGATTTTCTCAATACTCTATCTTTGTCATCCCCAAACATCGATGACTTAAACCATATTGCTCCATCTTCCTCATAAATCAACTTTTTTTGCTGCAGGAAATCAAAAAGGCTTGATATGTTACCATTATCAACCAGTTCTTTTTCGCTAAAAAAATTGTCCATTGTTATCGAAAATTTTGCAAGATCCTCCTTTATTCCCTCCAATATTATATCTGAAGCTTTGGCAGTTATCTGTTCTGTTGTATCCGTTCGATCTATTTTATCCGCAACATCGGAGATATAGCTTCCTTTGTAACCATCATCGGGAATAGCCTTGTCATCCATTATTGCTCTAACCGATTCGCCCAAAAGGCGCATCTGCCTTCCTCTATTGTTCAGATAATATTCTTTTTTGACGTTATAACCGAATTTTGAAAGAATTTTTGCGAGCGAGTCTCCCACGGCAGCTCCTCTCGCATGACCTATATGTAAAGGACCGGTTGGATTGGCACTGACAAATTCAACCTGAATGGTTTGATTTTTGTTTCCAAAGGTTGTCAGTTCCCTGCTCAAAAACTGCCTGTCAAGCCATGTTTCAAGTTCTCTATCGGATATTCTGACATTGACAAAACCACCTTCGGTATCAGCAGTTTTGACAAGAGGATCATCAATTGCCGCTGCCAGTTTCTCCGCTATTTTCGATGGATTTTGTCTTAGTTGTTTGGCAAGACCGAATGCGATAGGCGTTGAGAAATCACCAAAACCGGACGGAGGAGACTGAATTGGAATATCAGACGCCCGTTGTCCTGTTATTTCCGAAACAGCCTTGCCGAATATAACTTTGAGAGCTGCTATCAAAGCTCTTCCTTCTTTTTATTATTTTTCACATTTCTTTCTTCCGTTTCCTTTTCTTCAATTGCAACATCATTCTCTGTATCTTTAAGAGATTTTTTGAAATTTTTCAAACCTTTTCCGAGACCGGAGCCTATTTCGGGTAGTTTTTTTGCCCCGAAAATTACAACTGCCAGCAAAAGAATCGGTATAAGTTCCTGCCAACTTGGTAACATATCTATCCTCCTATTTTTTTTGGACGCATCTGCGGAAACAGAATTACATCTCGTATCGAATCGGATCCGGTTAATATCATAACCAGTCTATCTATCCCTATGCCTTCTCCGGCTGTCGGCGGAAGGCCGCATTCAAGTGTTTCTATGTAATCATAATCAACTTCACCCTCTTTTGCCTTGGCCTGTTCTTCGAGCCGCGTTCTCTGATCGACAGGATCAGATAATTCGCTGAAAGCGTTTGCAATCTCCATGCCGCCGATATAAAGCTCAAATCTGTCTACAAAATCGGGGTTTTTTTCAGATCTTCTTGCAAGAGGTGAAACGGCAACCGGAAAATCAGTTATAAATGTAGGGTTTATAAGTTTGGGTTCAACCGCAACATCAAATATCTCCTCCAAAAGCTTAGCATGCACCATCGAATGAGAAACCGGCTTACCAAGCTGAACAGCTTTTTCATAAGCGGTGTTTTTGTTTTTAATGACTTCTTTGTCTATTTCACCGATTTCGACAATTGCATCATAGAGGCTTATTCGTTTCCATGGTTTTGCAAAATCAATTTGATTGCCGTTGAAGTTTATTGATTTTGCATTGATCGCTTTTGCGGCATAGCCGATAAGCTGTTCCGTAAAGTTCATAAGACCGAGATAATCCTGATATGCATAATAAAACTCTATCATGGTAAATTCAGGATTATGAGCTAAATCCATTCCCTCATTCCTGAAATTTTTTGAGAGTTCATATATTCTCTCAAGGCCTCCCACAATTATTCGTTTTAGATAAAGTTCCGGAGCTATGCGCAGATATAGATCTATATCAAGTGCATTGTGATGAGTTATAAACGGATTTGCAGTTGCTCCGCCCGCAACGGGCTGCAAAACAGGCGTTTCAACTTCGACAAAATCGTTGTTATCCAGAAATTCTCTAATTGCTTTGATAATTTTTGCCCGCTTTCTGAAAACAGCAGTTGATTCGGCGTTCATAATGAGGTCAAGATAGCGTTTTCTGTAGCGAAGTTCTTTATCTTTAAGTCCATGCCATTTTTCAGGAAGAGGTCTTAGAGATTTTGTTAAAAGCGTAATCGAGTTTGCATTAAGCGTAAGTTCTCCCGTATGAGTTATAAAAAGAGTACCTTTAATGCCCAATATATCGCCTACATCTGCACGTTTTGCAATAAAAAACTGCTGCTCATCAAGATTGTCTTTTTTGCAATAGACCTGAAGCATCCCTTTTTTGTCGGATAATTTATAAAAAAGTGCTTTGCCGAAGGATCTTTTAAACATTATTCTTCCAGCTATCGCAAATTCAATATCGGGTATATCCTCCTGACCGACAGTTTTATACTGATCGGCTATATCGCCAAGTGATACAGAGGGCTTGAAATTGTTGTTGTAGCAGGATATTCCTCTTGACTCAAACTCCTCTCTCTTGTTTAATCTGCTTTTGGTTGCTTCAATTAGTTTTCTTTCTTCTAAACTCATTATCTCTCCTACAAAAATTGATCGATATCGCCGGAGAGAACCGCTTCCGGATTATGACTTATTATTCCTGTCCGGTGATCTTTTACCATCTTGTAAGGAAATAGTACATAAGATCTAATCTGGCTTCCCCATTCATTCGCCTTTTTATCAACTATTCCGGCTTCTTTTTCTTTTCTCTTTTTCTTTTCCCGTTCATAAAGTTTAGATCTTAATATCGTAAGCGCAGTTGTCTTATTCTTGAACTGTGAGCGTTCATTTTGACATGTTACTACAATGCCTGTCGGCAGATGGGTTATTCTAACCGCCGAATCCGTTTTGTTGACATGCTGCCCTCCGGCTCCGCTTGATCGATATGTATCTATCTTGAGATCTTTTTTATCAATATGGGTATCAACTTCATCGGTTACTTCAGGAATAACAACAACCGAAGCAAACGAGGTATGTCTTCTTTTAGAGGAGTCAAACGGTGAGATTCTCACCAATCTGTGTATGCCGCTTTCGGTTTTTAGGCGTCCGTAAGCATATTTGCCTCTTATAATAAATGTTGCCGCTTTTATGCCTGCTTCAGCTCCGGCTTCTTTGTCGGTTATTTCAACCTTATATCCATATTTTTCCGCTGCTCCAATATACATCCCCAGAAGCATCTGAGCCCAATCGCAAGCCTCGGTTCCTCCTGCACCCGGACGTATGGCAATAATAGCGTCGGAAACATCCATTTTATCTGTAAATTTCAATATTCTTACCGCGTTGTCAATTTCCGCCTTTGTTTTTGCAGACAATTCTTTGATTTCAGAATAGAGACTGCTGTCTCCGAGTTTGATAAACTCATCAAGTGTATTCAGGCTACCGGCGGCTTTGTTGAAAAGTTCAAGTTTAAAGGCAAGATCGCCTTTCTGCTTTGACGCAGATTTCATAAACTCCATATTTTTCCAGTTGTTTTGATTGCTTAATTTCTCATCTATCTGTTTTATTTGTTTTTCGAAAAAATCGATGTCAAAGCAACCTCCCAAGCTTATCAATCCGTTTTTTCATCAGTTCTACTTCACTGATAATCTCTTCCATTTTCCCTCCTAATATCATAGAGATATCTAAACTATATCGTATAAGACTATTAAAAAATTGCAACTAATAAAAGATCAGATATTAATGGATTGACCATTAACGGATACGGATGTCATGACCGATCCCGTTACTACCATTTTTTATGTACTAAATGCAGTCTCGGCGATACAAGACAAATTCTTGTCGCCGCAATCAAATAATGTTGGCTCTTCCTGCAAATATGTGGAAAAGCAGAATGTCAAATCGTGATTCGTGAATAGTTGACAAAGAAAAGAGAGATTGCTTCGGTCGTTTCACTCCCTCGCAATGACGGATTCCTCTTGTCACTGTGAGACCATCTCTTTTCCAGTCACTGCGAGGAACGAAGTGACGAAGCAGTCTCAGTTTCTTCA
>CAZPBP010000103.1:268-4712 GCA_964584845.1 uncultured Hippea sp. | reverse complement strand
GAAATTTCTGAATATCCTCAAGTATTATAGGTCCCACTGTCTCATCCATTCCAAGTCTTGTAACCAGCGATTTAGCCATATCGGTTGCCCTTGCAAGATCGTTTTGAGCTCCGGTCGACACATCATCAAATATTATCTCCTCAGCAACTCTGCCTCCGAAAAGCATGGCAATCTTATCCATTATCTCATCTTTTCTCATAAGATATCTGTCTTCAAGCGGTCGTTGAGACGTGTATCCCAATGCTGCAAGACCCCTTGGTATGATAGAGATTTTTTGAACAGGTTCAGAAAATTTGACCATCTCGGCCACTATAGCGTGACCTGTTTCATGGTATGCAATAATCTTTTTTTCATCAACATTTATTCGTCTGCTTTTCCTCTCGAGTCCAACTTGTTGACGTTCAATAGCCTCTTCAAGATGCTTCATCTTGACATCACTTGCATTTTCTCTGCCTGCCAAAAGTGCTGCTTCATTAACAACATTTGCAATATCCGCCCCTGAAAGTCCAACCGTCTGCTGAGCAAGCCTTCTTGAGCCAACCTCGCCGGCAAGCTTTATCTTTTTCAGATGGACTTCAAAAATCTCTTCTCTGCCGTCCAAATCGGGCTTATCAACCAAAATCTGCCTGTCAAAGCGCCCCGGTCTCAGTAATGCCGGATCCAGTATCTCAGGTCTGTTGGTTGCCGCAAGAATAATGACTCCTCCGCTGGAATCAAATCCATCCATTTCTGCTAACAGTTGGTTTAGCGTCTGCTCTCTTTCGTCATTACCGCCTGTAACGGAACTTATTGCTCTGCTTTTACCGATAGTATCTATTTCATCGATAAAAACGATACAGGGAGCCATTTTTTTAGCAGTTTCAAAAAGATCTCTTACCCTTGACGCACCCACGCCGACAAACATCTCTACAAATTCGGAACCCGATATGCTGATAAACGGCACTCTTGCCTCACCGGCAACAGCTCTTGCCAATAAAGTCTTACCGGTTCCGGGAGGCCCGACAAGCAGCACACCCTTAGGCAATCTTCCACCAAGACGCTTAAATCTCTGAGGATCTTTTAGAAATTCAATAACCTCGCTCGTCTCCTCTTTTGCCTCTTTTTCTCCTGCCACATCGTTGAATGTTGTTTCGGGCCTCTGATTCGTATAAATCCTGAATTTTCCTTTTCCAAAACCAAATATGCTGGTACTCGAATTTTTCATTCTACGGCTCAGCATATACCAAACAAAAAATAGAATACCAAACGGCAATATCCACCCAAATATGAGGTTATTAAGCCAATCTGACGAAATAACTCCATCTACTTCAACTCCGTGTTTAAGCAAAAGATTGACAAGATTCTTGTCTTCCACCTTTATCACCGAAAACAGAGAATTTTTGCCCTCAACTATATAGCTTCCTTTTATATAACTTCTGCCTATAGATACCTTCTTTACCTTATTAGCCTTAACAAGCTGGATAAACCTGCTGTAACTGATGGTTTCAGAAGGAAATTTTGCAAACGATTGATATATATAAATCAGAATAATAGCAGCAATCGCATACCACAAAAAAAGTTGAAGTTTTTTTGGAGAATCGAATTTGGGTAGATTTTTCATCAGCCTAAATCAATCGTAATATAGATTGTTGATCTTCCGCGGTGAATCAGCAAAAGAATCGGGGTCTTTTTCATAGCTGACTTTAAGACTCTTCTATAATCGTTCATATCTTTGATCTGATTTCTATCTATCTCCAGAATAACATCTCCCGGAGCAAGTCCTGCCTCGGATGCAAGTGAACCCGGATTAACTGCTTCAATAGCGACTCCCGTCGAATCTTTGATTCTGTATCTTGCCTTTAAGCCGGGAGTAATTGGAGAGACGCTTATACCGAGCTTTTTATTTAAGGCAGAGCGCTCCTTATTTTTGGCAATTTGCGGAACAATCTTAGAAAGTTTTGCACTTTTTTCTATGGTGTTCCCGTTTCTGATGAGGGTTATATTTACTACCGTCTCGGGCTTATAAGAGCCGATTTTTATAGCTAAATCGGTGGGACTTTTTATTGTGCTGCCGTTAACTTTTATAATAACATCGCCCCGCTTAATTCCGGCCTTCTGTGCAGGGGTTCCTTTAAGCACATCCGAAACAAGCGCACCATTGGTATTTTTCAGATGAAACGCCTTTTTTATATCGAGAGTAACCGATTGCATATATACACCGAGATAACCTCTGTTAATATGTCCTGATCTAAGCTGCGGCAGAAGATTTTTTGCTATATTTATTGGAATGGCAAAACCGATGCCCTGCCCCGAAGCTATGATAGCTGTATTGATACCAATTGCTTCTCCATAAATATTTACAAGAGGTCCTCCCGAGTTGCCGGGGTTAATCGCTGCATCCGTCTGAAGAAAATTATCGTACGGACCATCTCCAATAACCCGGCCTTCTGCGCTTATTATTCCTGAGGTCACGGTACCGTTGAGACCGAAGGGATTGCCGATTGCAAGCACGCTGTCCCCGATCTGAACTGTGGATGAATTGCCCAATTTTATGGTTGGGAGATTGTTTGCATCGATTTTTACAAGCGCAATATCGGTTTTTTTATCAGCGCCGATAACCTTGCCTTTAAAAACCCTTCCATCGGGCAGAGTCACTTTTATTTTATCCGCCTTGGCTATTACATGATTGTTTGTCAAAATATACCCGTTTTTACTTATTATAAAACCTGATCCCAGGGAACGTTCAATATATTTACGCGGCATATTGGGAAAATTTCTGAGAAACTGACCGAAAAAACGCTCAAAAGGGTCATTCCGGCCAAAAAATCGATGGAGGTTGCCATACTGTTTGTTAACGACAGTATGTGAGGTGCTTATGTTGACAACAGCCTTCAAATCCTGTTTGCTGATTTGCTGAAAGGTTAATCTCGTTTTATTTTTCCATGGAAGCACCGAAGCATTCGATGTTGATCCGATCATAAACAAGCTTATAAAAATAATCGCTAAAAATTTCTTCAAATTATGCCTCCTGTTATTACTTGGTCGACTTTAATATATATATTGTACCACTGCGCGCCGAAAGATAAAGGAATCCATCATAAAAAACCGGTTTTGATGCAAAACCCGAATCGTCTATCATTTTTCTCCATAATATCCTCCCATTTTCCGATATTGCATATAGATAGCCATTCAAAGTAGGTTGATATATGGTTTTGTCAAGCATAACGGCTGATCCAATCAGTGGTTTCTCGCTGATATTTATCTTCCATAATAAATTTCCGGTATCCGTATCGTATGAAGATATTCCGCCGTCAAGATCTGAAACAATCAGTTCGTTCGGGCTTAAAATCAGATCAGCTGTAGCAGGGATACCTGCCTTCTTCCACAAAAAATGAAAATTTTTATCAAAAGACGCGACGATACCGTTTACCGTTGTTATATATATATTCCCTAAAATATCAACGGCCGGACGCGAATCGATATCTTTTGCCGTATTCGGATCCTCGATTGCAGGATTTGCCTCCACAGATTGGACAACATTGCCGTTTCTTATTTTATAGAGAAATCCGTCATCTGTTGCAGCAATAAGATTCCGGCCGTTTATAACCGGAGATGCTTCTCCCTTCATCTCTATTCGAGCATTCAGAAAATGATTATTCCACAAAATAGTGCTTTTATCGACTGCATAAAGCGTCTGATTACTGTCAAGAAAATATGCCTTTCCTTTGGAGCAAGTCGGAGCCGAGTAAACAGGAGTACCCGTCTGATGTTTAGTTAGACTGCCTTTATCAATATTATACGAGTATATATTTCTATCTATATCTGAAAAATAAAGTGTCCCTTCGGATATACATCCGGAGAATCCGATCCCATGATTAACCTTCAACAATTTTATAATCTTACCGTTCTGTGCGGCTATCTTGTATAACCACCCATTTTCATCTCCAATATAAAGATTATCTCTATAAACCGTTACATTTTGTTTTGATAACCTGCCTATGCTGTAAGACTTGTCTATCGTAAGCGGTGGACTGAACCTCTTGTTATACCAGTTTGATGTTCCTTTCTCTATTAAATTACCGGCGAGAATGGTATTGTTCTGCATTTTTTTGCCGATATTGGAAATATTGAAATGCTGTTCTTTTGCGCAGCCCGATAACGCAGCAAAAAGAAAAAATCCTATTATCATCCACCTCATTTTGTCACCTCTCTCAAAAGCTCTCTATTGTTATTCAAGACAACCTCCGCCTGACTTTCAGATAAAGCGGAACCCAATAAAACTTTTTTTGCCGCTTCGAGTGTAAGCAGATCTGAAACATTGTGACTATCCGAATTGATAATTAGTCGGGCACCGCACTCGGTTGCCAGTTTTGCCACATGGCCGTTTGTTAAGCTATGTCCCCTGCGCGACGTTATTTCAAGAGCAACACCTCTTTCTTTTGCAAGCATCGCATCTCTCCTGTCT
>CAZPBP010000103.1:0-258 GCA_964584845.1 uncultured Hippea sp. | reverse complement strand
AATAACAATCTCAGCACCGAGAGAACGTGCCGCTCCGGTAAGATCGGCTATTGCTTCCGGTGGAACATGGGTAATTTCAATTCCGGCTAAAAGAATTATTCCATAATATTTTTCAATATAAGGTTTTACTTTTAATGTCGAGCTGATCAGTTTCTCTATATTGGAAAAGTCGCAATGATCTGTTATTGCAACTGCCTCATATCCGATAACCGATGAGCGCCTCGCAAGTTCCGAAATCAGCAGTTCTCCGTCACTATT
>CAZPBP010000102.1:0-4713 GCA_964584845.1 uncultured Hippea sp. | reverse complement strand
GCCGCAAACTATCTTCAAAATGTCCAAACTCCAGCCACAGGCAGGATGCCTGTGGTGAAGAGAGATTGCTTCGCTACGCTCGCAATGACACGCCTCCAGTCACTGCGAGGAACGAAGTGACGAAGCAGTCTCATATTTTCCCTGCAGTCTCACAGCAGATATTGCTTCGTCGTTCCTCCTTGCAATGGCAGAAGGGCAACGGAATGGCATTCACCACTTGTCATTCCCGTGAAAACGGGAATCCTGACTTGGATTCCGTGTCAAGCACGGAATGACAGGGAAAAAACGGAATGACAAATTGATGATGGATGACAAGATAGAAGACGGATGACAAAGGGTTAATGGAATGACAAATTGGCAACGGAATGACTGGAGAAGAAAACTATGTTTTATCATACAATTGCGTTATAAAGATCATTCCAATCGGGATTATTTTTTTCTATCAAATCTATTTTCCATTGTCTGTGCCAAATAGAGATCGCTTCGCCTGCCTGTGCGTGGCACGCAGAACAGTCGTTCCTCCTCGCAATGGCAGAAAGGCGTGTTAAGTTTGCAAATTAGACTATGATCTGCAATAATGCATGGAAAGCTTTTACGGTTTTTCCACACTTAACCCGGAAGAGCCGAATTAATAGAGGTATTCTTGGTTTTATCAAAGATAATATGCTGAATCAATGTTATGAAGATTTTCTAAATGATAAGGCTGCAAGATCAATTGATGCTGAAAGGATAATCAAAGAGCAGTATGATCCTGTACGCACGCCTTATGCTGTTGATCGCGACCGTATCTTGTATAGTAAGGCGTTCAGAAGGCTGAAACATAAAACTCAGGTTTTTATTGCGCCCGAGGGAGATCATTTTATCAGCAGATTAACTCACACATTAGAAGTTTCTCAAATTGCCAGAACCATAGCGAGAGCATTGAAGCTGAACGAAGAGTTATGCGAGGCGGTTGCGCTTGGTCATGATCTCGGCCATACGCCTTTCGGCCATGCCGGCGAAGAGGCCTTAAATGAGATTACCGGTGGAAGATTTACCCATGCAAGACAATCTTTGCGCGTTGTCGACAGCATTGAAAATAACGGATCCGGCTTAAATCTTACCTTACAGGTAAGAAACGGAATAGCGCTGCATTCCAAAGGAACGGGTGATATCATTCCATCCGATAAGAAGATGCTTTCAAGTACTCTTGAAGGTCAGATAGTTAGAATTTCCGACCTTATTGCTTATGCAAATCATGATACCGCCGATGCAATCCGTTCATCTTTGATAACGGAAGATCAACTTCCTAAAGAGGTTAAAGAATGTTTGGGCATTACGCATTCAAAGCGAATTGCTGCAATGGTAATAGATATTATTGACAATACAATAAAAAATGACTATAAGCAGATCGTGATGAGCGAAAAAGTGTTTGAGGCGCTTAAGCTGTTTAGGGCTTTTTTATATGAGACCGTTTATCATCACTATCTGGTCAGAAATGAGGCCGAAAAGGCAAAGAAAATAGTCAAGGAACTGTTTTATTATATCTGCGAGCATGACAAAATACCTTCAAAAACAGAAGATATAACACAGTCGGCTGTGGACTATATTTCAGGTATGACCGACCAATTCGCCATAAACTATTATAAATCCTGCTTTATACCAAAACCATGGAGACGATATGAGTAATTTGATTGCGGTTATCGATTTTGGATCCCAAACCACACAGTTGCTGGCCAGAAGAATTAGAGAAATTGGTGTATATTCTATCATTATTCCTTTCGATTCATGGCGTGATATTTATAAATATGAAACAAAAGCAGTTGTGCTTTCCGGCGGTCCGTCGAGTGTGTATGACGAGGACAGTCCATCTATACCTATTAGCGAAATAGGTCTTCCCGTTTTAGGTATCTGTTACGGAATGCAGCTTATTGTTCGCCAGCTTGGGGGAAAAATTGTCAGCGGAAAAGAAGAGTACGGACCCGCGAAGCTAAATCAGATTTCCGATTCTCAACTTATTAAAGATGCCGGTGATTCAACCGTGTGGATGAGCCATAAAGACAGGGTTGAGGCTATACCTGAAGGATTTAGAACTGTAGGCACTACCGAGAATATAGAATATGCCGCAATAGAAGATAACAGCAGGGAAATTTACGGTATTCAGTTTCATCCTGAGGTTACCCATACCGAACATGGCAAAAACGTGCTCAAAAACTTTGTTACCGGTATTGCCGGTGCAGCAGCCGACTGGAGCATCGAGCGGTTTATATCTGAAAAGATAACGGCTCTAAAGGAGACCGTTGGAAAGAAAAAGGTAATCGTGGCTGTTTCGGGAGGAGTAGATTCAACCGTTACCGCCGTTCTTTTGAAAAAAGCCGAAACTGATGTTGTCCCTGTTTTTATAAACAACGGATTGCTTAGATATAACGAGGAAAAAATTGTCTTGAATCAGCTAAAAAGACTTGGTCTTAAGGTTATATATGAGAATGCATCCGATATATTTCTTGCAAGGCTCAATAACATTACCGATCCGGAAAAAAAGCGTAAAATTATTGGGCGTACATTTATCGATCTTTTTACAGATGTTGCCGGAAGATACAGTAAAGTGGAATATCTTGCTCAGGGCACGCTTTATCCGGATGTGATTGAAAGCTGTGCAGTCGGTAAAAATTCATCTCTTATAAAAAGTCATCATAATGTTGGCGGATTACCTGAAAAATTGGGATTCAAACTTGTTGAACCGCTGCGCGAATTGTTCAAGGACGAGGTGAGAACGCTTGGCAGGCATTTGGGAATAGCTGAGGAATATATAAAAAGGCAGCCGTTTCCGGGTCCGGGTCTGGCAATACGCATTATTGGAGAACTCACGCCGGAACGTCTGAATATATTGAGAAATGCCGATAAGATTTTAATGGAAGAAGCAAAAAAAAATGGATTTTACGATGAAGTATGGCAATCATTTGCAGTTTTACTTCCCCTGAGATCAGTCGGTGTAATGGGAGATCATAGAACCTACGATTATACAATCTGCATTAGAATCGTAGAGAGCACAGATGGCATGACAGCGAATTGGGTATATCTTCCAGAGGCCGTTTTGCGAAGGATTTCCTCGAGAATTATAAATGAAACCGAAGGTATAAACAGGGTTGTTTATGATATTTCAACCAAACCTCCGAGTACGATTGAATGGGAATAGTTAAAGACAGCTTTGTAGCTAACGGAATGCTCGGGCTTCCATTTCTGTGGAATAGCGATAGACATACCAAATTTTTGGAAAAAAAGCTTGAAGTTTCAATTGTATTCCGAGGAGGATCGCTGTTCATAGAAGGAGAGAGAAAAAATGTTGAATCTGCCCTGGGTTGTTTTAGGCAAATAGAGGATATCATATCATCCGGATACAGCATAAAAGACGCAGGATTTGAGCAGTTTATTGCGCTGCTTCATGAGCGGGACAACAATGTCAAACCGATTATAATAAGAAATCGTCAAATTTTCCCTAAAACCATCAACCAGAATAGATATCTTCAAGAAATAAGAAAACACAGTGTAGTGATGGGTATTGGGCCTTCTGGAACCGGCAAGACTTATCTAACGGTGGCTATGGCAGTTGAATCACTTTTGTCAGGTGAAGTCAAAAGAATAATACTTACAAGACCTGCAGTCGAGGCCGGAGAGAGTCTTGGATACCTGCCGGGTGATCTGGCAGAAAAGATCAATCCCTATCTCAGGCCGTTATATGATGCACTTTATGATATGATTGGTCCCGAAAAGGTTGAGCGTTATGTTGAAAACGGCAAAATAGAGATTGCGCCGCTTGCTTATATGAGAGGCCGGACGTTGAATAGCGCTTTTGCAATCCTTGATGAGGCCCAAAATAGTTCCGTTACTCAGATGAAGATGTTTTTGACACGTCTCGGGTTTGGATCAAAAATGGTTATAACCGGAGATATAACTCAGGTGGATCTGCCTGAACCAAAAAAATCCGGTCTTCTGATTAGTGCTGAAATATTGGATGGGATCGATAAAGATATAAAGATTGTCCGTTTCAACAATGCTGATATTGTGAGAAATCCACTTGTTTCAAAGATTATAAATGCATATGAAAAGCGAAAAAATTAACGTTATAAATAGTACCGATAACTGGCCTTTACCGAAAAGAAAAATTATTGATATTATGATGTTTGCAGCCGATATTCTTGAAATTGAGGAAGAAATAGACCTGCTTCTGACCGATGACAAACTAATGAGAGAGTATAACAAAAAATACCGCTCCATAGACAGTTCTACAGATGTTTTATCCTTCTCTGCACCGGAGGACGAGTTCGTTTTGCCTGAAGAAAAAATTTTTGGAAATATAGTGATTTCATGGGAACAACTAACCGATGATGCGAAAGAGATCGGAGTGGATGTCGGTGAGATGATGGCAAGACTCATAATTCATGCAGTATTGCATTTGTCAGGGTATGATCATTTGGAGATACACGAAAAAATACTAATGCAAAAAGAAGAGACGAGGCTGCTCAGTCTCTATAAACTTCATCAATTATGAGACCGTTACAAATATTCAACCAGTCCGGTAGGCAGACCGGTATAAGTTATTTTTGTACCAACCATACTGCATTTTTTACTTTATGACTTTCCTCCCGTCACTGCGAGGGAGTGAAACGACCGAAGCAGTCTCAGTTTTATCCATACAAAATTCTAAATCCTGCATGTTGAGACCACTGCATAATC
>CAZPBP010000101.1:0-4715 GCA_964584845.1 uncultured Hippea sp. | reverse complement strand
TTTATGGCCGGTCGAATTGAACATGGGAGAAAAGAATTTGCCAAGCGGTGGACTACCGAAAGCTTCGGGTCGGTAAACTTCTTTGAACACACAGCCATCTGTGAGCAATCTCATCATATTGCATACAAACAAGCAACAAGACAATACAGCAACGGCAAATGGGGCAAACCACAAACAGAACAGATGAAACCCGACGCTCTGAATTCGAAGTTTGTAGTCTATTTCGGAACAGGTTTTGCAGAAGCGAACTTCGGTCCGACAAATATGGCTTCCAAAATCACGGATAGATTGGCTAAGGGTGAAATGAATATAGCCGTAGTTGATCCGAGATTCAGCAAGAGTGCATCTAAGGCATCAAAATGGCTGCCCGTTGCTCCGGGAACTGATGCTGCCTGTGCTCTTGCAATGATTAGATGGATCATAGTAAACAAAAGATACGACAAAGAATATTTGGAAGCGGGAAATAAGGCTGCGTCACAAAAGATTAGTGAAACAACCTGGTCTGATGCAACTCATCTATTACGTATAGAAGATGATGGTCCGGGAAAGTTTTTGAGGGCATCTGATATTGGATTGGGAGGCACGGAGCTTGTAGTGATTAACAATGATGATAAACCTGAAAAGGTTTCCGAACATGCTGTTTTCGGAAAGCTTGATTACGCTGGAAGTGTTAATGGTATAAAGGTTAAAACAGCTTTCAGACTTCTAAAAGAACAAGCGTTGTCAAAGAATATGGCTGAATGGTCAAAGGCATGCGGTGTTCCCGTAAAAGATATAGAGTGGGTTGCAAAAGAATTCAGTTCTCACGGTAAACGAGTGGCAGCTGAGTTATACAGGGGACCGGTTAAGCATACCAACGGCTATTACAACGCTCAAGCCATAATTGCCTTAAATATCTTAATGGGAAATATAGATCACAAGGGTGGCTTGACTACCGGCGGCGGACATTGGCATGAATATGGAAGTAAGCCGGGTCAACCGTTTCCTATGAAACTTTTGAATCCCGATAAACTTCATTCATTCGGGACAAAACTTACGAGGGAAGGATCAAGATATGAAGAGAGTACCCTTTTTGAGGGCTATCCTGCAAAACGTACATGGTTTCCGTTTTCGGGTAATATTTACCAGGAAATACTTCCGTCTGCTTCAAGCGGATATCCATATTCGGTAAAAGCGTTATGGATACATTTGGGAACCCCTGCTCTATCTATTCCTGCAGCAAATGAAATGCTAAAAATAATCTCCAGTACGGATGATATACCGCTTCTAATTACCGATGATATTGTAATTGGCGACACATCAATGTATGCAGATTATATATTCCCGGATTGCGCGATTTGGGAAAGATGGGGAATTCCTCATACATCACCGGATGTCACCCAAAAGACGGCAAAAATAAGACAACCCACAGTAACTCCTCTCACTGAAATTGTTGAAATAAATGGTGAGAAACAGCACTGTTCTATGGAAGCGGTAATGTTCGCAATTGCTGAAAAATTGAATCTTAATGGAATGGGAAAAAATGGGTTTGGAAACGGCATCGATTTTACGAGACCTGAGGATTTCTATCTAAAACTAATAGCAAATCTTGCCTACGGAGATAAAGCCGATGATTCTGTTCCGGATGCATCAGAAGAAGAGGTGAAATTATTCATTAAATCAAGACGATATATGGGGCCGGCTGTCTTTGATATAGATAGATGGAAAAAAGCAGTCGTCGGTTCAAAACTGTGGAAAAAGGTGATCTACATACTCAACAGAGGAGGCAGATGGGAAAATTTCAGCAAAAGCTTTCTCGGAAGCAGCGGTTTTGTTGTTCATAAATATGCAAAAGGCGTAAATCTTTATGCTGAATCCGTAGCATTGGAAAAACAGAGCTTTACAGGAAAAAGATTCAAAGGAATCACCAATTTTGAACCGATTAAAGATGCTGCAGGAGTTGTTGTATATGATAGTAATTTTCCGCTGAAACTCATTACATATAAGGACATAAGAGGTGGCCAGTCAAGAACTTTGCCGCAGAATTATTGGTTATCTCTTACCTTGCCCGAGAATTACATATTGATAAATCGCAAGACGGCAAAAGATGCGGGACTGAGAGACGGAGATACGGCAAAGATTGTATCAAGCACAAATACCGATGGCAAATGGCATCTTCCTAATCGAACCGATAAGGATGTAGCGGGAAGAATTAGAACTGTTGGCGGAATGAGACCGGGTGTTGTTGCGGTAAGCTGGTCTTTCGGTCATTGGGGATATGGATCGTCGGATGTTTATGTTGACGGAGAGATCATTAAAGGTGATAAAAGAAGAGCGACAGGTCTATGTCCTAATGCTGCAATGAGGGTTGACTCCGCTCTCAAAAATGCCCCTATGAGCGATCCTATAGGTGGAAGTGTTTCATTTTATGATACGAGGATAAAACTTTTGAAAGTTTGATAATGAGACCGTTGCACAATAAGCACCTTCACAGACGCTTATTGTGCAACGGTCTCATAATGAATTGCTGTTTTATATAGAAAAAGCCTTTTTTACCACTCTTTTTACCACTCATGAGGGCCGCGTCTTCTCATTTGACATTCACCAATATTTATGATATCATATTCTATGGCAAGGGCTCTAAGATTATCCTTTAAGGATACGTTTTATCATATAACCGCAAAAGGCATAAGAAATGAAAACATCTTTTATGCAGACAGCGATAAGAAAGTTTTCCTAAATAAGATGAATGAGACTTTTGATAAATATTCATTTGTCTGCTATGCCTACTCTCTTATGGATAATCACTATCATCTTTTTCTCAAAACTCCGTTTGCAAACATATCTCAAGGTATGCACTATCTCAATACATCCTATGCCAACCGCTTTAAAGCAAAATATAAGCTTGTTGGTCCAATCTTTCAGGGCAGATATAAATCCATCCTTGTTGATGCAGATAGCTATGCTTTACTTCTTTCAGCATATATTCATCTAAATCCTCTGAGGGCAAAAATTGTTAAAAAGCTTGAGGATTATCCATTCAGCAGCTTCCCGTATTACATTGACAAAAGAAGTCCTGTTATAAAAAGGCTTGATACCTCATTAATCTTGAGCAGGTTTTCCAATGAAACGGAACAGGCTCAAAAGATGTATGGGGAGTTTGTAATAAAGAACAGAAAGATGAAATCACCGTTAGAGAACATATTCAGGAGCATTGCTCTTGGAGACAAGAGATTTATAGAGAAGATAAAGGAAAAGATAAGTTCATTATCTCAGGACAGAGAGATCAAAGAGACAAGACTTATATCTGTCTACAGCTCAGATGAGATAATAAAAACCATATCGGATTGTTTTCATATCAAAGAAGATATAATACTCAAAAAGCAGCGGGGCAATATATATAGACAATTGGCTGTATATCTGATAAAAAGATACACTACATTGCCGTTGAGAAAGATAGGAGAACTGTTTAATATAGACTATACAACCGTGTCTATGACGGCAAAGAGATTTGAGAAAAAGGCAGATAATGATAAAGAGATATTGGAAATGATTAAAAAAATAACAGAGAAAATGGAAGAAGGCAAGGAAGTTGGAATATCAGATGAGAAGACACTGCTTCAATGATTCTTTTTTATCCCGCCAAATAGGGGAAATAACAACAATGAATATACACAGCCGTCGGCATTAATTGGAAAAAATGAAACCTGAATTCAAAGTAAAATCAATTAACTTTAAAAGAAAAGTTGAAGAAAGTTTTAATCGGCAAAAATTTATGAAATTAATCAATGCAAAATTGGTAGATGTTAAACCTGGATATTGTGAGATTCACGTACCATACGATTTGAATTTAACACAACAACACGGATTCTTTCATGCTGGAATTATAAGTACAGTCGCTGACAATGCAGCAGGTTATGCCGGTTTCTCATTAATGGAAGAAAATTCTTCTATATTAACAGTTGAATTTAAACTAAATCTGATTTCTGTTGGGGATGGAGAAATGTTAATCGGTAAATCCAACGTTCTAAAAAACGGCAGAACACTAACCATCTGTAGATCTGAAGTATTTATTGTTAAAAATGGTATAGAAAAACTTTGTGCCGCTTCGCAATCAACCTTGATTGAACTCAAAAATAAGTCTGATAAAGCGAAAAAAAGAGGTCAAGTCTACCATTAGCCCTTACGACATAAGAAAGACTATCAAAAAGCTAAAAGCAGACTTGACCTCTCCATAAGTCGGGTTCATGTGATTGTTTGCCTTTTATCTTGTTTTGAGGTAGCTTTTTAAATCTCTATAATAATTTTCATGCGGGCCAATCATTATTAATTCAAGATCATCGCTCACAAAACGATATACCAACAAATATTGGGTAGTTTTTATTTTGAATTTATGAACGAACACTCCACAGAAATCCCCTTTTTTCTCAGCACCGATAGAGGGGTTTTTCGCAATCTTTATCACCTGTTTATCCAACGCCTTTTTTTCTTGATCGTTGAATTTTTTTACTTTTCGCTTAAATGATCGGGATTGAAGAATTTTCATTGCTGATTATGAGACCGTTGCACAATAAGCGTCTTCACAGAAGCCAAAGAGCCGGCGAGATTTAAAAATTAAAATTTGAAGGGCTAACCGGTTAGCTTGAAAATTGTAATTTCTTAAAGATTGCCGGTTCTTTGGCTTCCCTGCGGGCAATAGCTGCTTTCCCGTATGCTTTGTTAAACTTCCTTGAATT
>CAZPBP010000100.1:0-4728 GCA_964584845.1 uncultured Hippea sp. | reverse complement strand
TAAACTTCCTTGAATTAACCGGTTAATTCTGCAGAAGTTTGCCTCGCCTATGGAAAACCTGATAAAGCTGTGGAGGCGTTTATTGTGCAACGGTCTCATAATAGAATCACGATCTTGAGATAACTTTTTTTATCTATACAATATATAGCAGTGGAAAATATAATTCAGTACCAATTTTTGAATAACTCTGTAATTAACTGGATAGTTGCAGTAGCTCTGGCTCTGACTGCATACACGTCTGTTATGATCGTAAAGAAAGTCGTTCTGCAAAAATTAAAATCATTGGCAGAGAAAACGGAAAATAATATAGATGATACGATTATAGAACTTTTTCAGAACAAGACCGGAACGTTTTTTATAATAATTTTATCACTTTATATTGGCTCTCTGGCAATAAAAACAACATATAACTCAGTACTGAATTCAATTACGATAGCAGTTTTTCTCATTCAGATAGCAATCTGGCTTAGCTTTCTCATCACGAAACTATTTGAAAAAATATCATTAACAAAAACCGACAAAGATGCAAAAGCCGCATATTACGGACTGACGATTATTGTCAGAATAGCAATATGGTCGATTATGTTGCTTCTTGTAATGAACAATTTCGGTATAAATATAACTGCCCTTGTAACCGGACTTGGAATCGGCGGTGTTGCGGTTGCGCTTGCCGTGCAGAAAATTCTCGGAGATCTTTTTGCTTCAATCTCAATTCTTCTTGATAAACCGTTTGTGGTGGGAGATTTTATTGTTGTAAACGAATATGCAGGCAATGTTGAACATATAGGTATAAAAACTACGAGAATGAGAAGTCTTACCGGTGAACAGATTATCTTTTCAAACACGGATCTGTTATCAAGCAGAGTAAGAAACTACAAACGGATGAAAGAACGAAGAATTCTGTTTAACATAGGGGTAATATACGGCAGTTCGTACGAAAAGCTCAAAAAGCTGCCTGTAATCATGAAAAAGATTATAGATGAAGAAAAAGATGCAAGATTTGACAGATGCCATTTCAAAAGTTTTGGAGATTCGTCTCTTGATTTCGAAACGGTTTATTATGTGAAATCTGCCGATTATAAAGCTTATATGGATATACAGCAAGAAGTAAATATGAAAATTTTTAAAATGTTCGCGCAGGAAAAGATAGAATTCGCCTATCCTACAAGAACTTTATATATCGAAAATGGGGGTAGCAATGAAAATTAAGAAATTGATGTCGGCAAATAGAGGTGAAATTGCAATAAGAACATTCAGGGCATGCACAGAAATGGGGATAAGAACTGCAGCAATCTATTCTGAAGCAGATAGATACTCATTGCATAGATATAAGGCCGATGAAGCGTATCTTATCGACAAAGGAGCAGATCCTGTTGATGCATATATGAATGCTCATAAAATTGTCGAGCTTGCAAAGAGAAAAAATGTCGATGCAATTCATCCAGGATACGGATTTCTTTCAGAAGGAAGCGAGCTGGCAGAACTATGTATAAAAAATAATATCATATTTGTGGGGCCCGATCCTGCAACTCTCAGATTGTTTGGGAATAAGCAGTCTGCAAAAAACATAGCTAAAAAATGCGATATTCCGGTTATTGAAGGATCCGACGGAATCATAGAAAGTATTGATGAAGCAAAAACCGTTTCGAAAAAGATTGGATATCCTGTTATGATAAAAGCTGTTGCAGGTGGCGGCGGACGAGGCATAAGAATAGCAAATTCCGAAAAAGAACTTATAGAGAATTATCCTACCGCAAAATCGGAAGCAAAAAAGGCTTTTGGCAATGATGATATAATGCTGGAAAAATATATTGCCGATCCCAAACATATAGAGGTTCAACTTCTCGCCGATAAGTTCGGCAATGTTGTTCATCTTTATGAAAGAGACTGCTCGATTCAAAGAAGGCATCAAAAGCTTATAGAGATAGCGCCTTCTATAAATGTTGCCGAAGATACTCTGAAAAAGCTTTATGCGGCAACCGTCGCAATTGGAAAATATTCGGATATAGTGAGCGCTGCTACCGTTGAATTTCTTGTTGATACCGACGGAAAATATTATTTTCTTGAAATTAACCCCAGAATTCAGGTGGAACATACCGTGACGGAACTGATTACGGGAATCGATATTGTTCAATCGCAGATTAGAATTGCAAGCGGTCTCAGACTTGATTCGGAGGCTATGGGCATTTTGACTCAAAACAGAATAAAAAAGAGCAATTATGCAATACAGTGCAGAATAACAACAGAAGACCCTAATAACAATTTTATGCCGGATATAGGAGAGATTCGGGCATACAGAAGTCCGGCCGGCTTCGGTGTGAGACTGGATGCCGGAAACAGCACGGTTAACGCTAAAATAACGCCGTTCTACGACTCACTTTTGGTAAAAGTTTCAACATGGGCAACAACTTTTGATGCAGCCGCAAAAAAAATGGTCAGAGCACTCAAAGAGTTCAGAATCAGAGGAGTCAAAACAAACATTCTGTTTTTAGAAAATGTCATAAATCATCCAAAATTTCTTCAGGGAACAGCAACAACAACCTTTGTGGATAATTCACCTGAGTTGTTTCAATTCAGAACGATAAAAGACAGAGCAACCAAAACTATGCGATTTTTGGCAAATAATATCATAAATAACCCATCAGGAACAAAAATTTCAGCTTCGATGATGCTTCCTGCAATAGATATTCCATTCAGCGAAACCAACAAATCCGTTTGCGATGGAACAAAAAATATTTTAGACGAACATGGTATCAAGGGCATAATAGATTACATCAACAAAAGCGATGCCGTCCTCTTTACCGATACAACTTTTAGGGATGCTCATCAGTCACTTTTGGCAACAAGAATGCGGACAATTGATTTGGTCAATATTGCCGACAGCTATTCAAAATATTTGCAAGACCTATTTTCCGTAGAGATGTGGGGAGGAGCAACTTTTGATGTTGCGTACCGATTTTTAAAAGAATCTCCATGGGAAAGACTGAGAATGCTCAGAAAAAAGATTCCCAATATAATGTTTCAGATGCTGCTGCGTGCGTCAAACGCCGTTGGATACAAAAATTATCCCGATAATGTAGTAAAAAAATTTATAAAGCTGTCGTCCGATAACGGTATAGATATTTTTAGAATTTTCGATTGCTTTAATTGGATTGAACAGCTGAACCCCATTATAGATATGGTTAAAGAAAATGGAAAAATTTGCGAAGCTGCAATCTGCTACAGCGGAGATATTTTAGACAGTAATAAAAAGAAGTACACACTTGATTACTATCTTGATCTATCGGATAAATTGAAAACTGCAGGTACCGACATAATCGGTATTAAAGATATGACAGGACTTATAAAACCGTATGCTGCAAAAATTCTTGTAGAAAGCATAAAAAAAGAGACCGGTCTGCCTATTCACTTTCATACTCATGATACCAGCGGCAATGCGGCGGCATCGGTCATTATGGCTATTGAAGGCGGAGCGGATATAGTAGACGCCGCAATAAGTTCTATGAGCGGACTCACAAGCCAGCCGAATATGAATTCAATAGCGGCCGCTATAAGCTCTACAAAATATGCATCCGGGCTAAACAAAAAATGGATGCAAAAGATATCCGACTATTTTGAAACGGTTCGAAAATTTTACTTTCCATTCGAAAGCGGACTTAAATCATCAACTGCAGAGGTATATGAGCATGAGATACCGGGCGGTCAATATTCAAACCTTGTCTTTCAGGTTGAAGCATTGGGTCTTTATGATCAATGGAAACAGATAAAAGAGATGTATAAAAATGTTAATACGACATTAGGCGATATTATAAAAGTTACTCCATCTTCTAAAGTCGTAGGAGATTTGGCGCTGTTTTTGGTAAGAAATAATCTTAGTATAGACGATTTGTATAAAACGGGTGTAAATCTTTCCTTTCCTCAATCTGTTGTCGATTTTTTCAAAGGAATGCTTGGGCAGCCGCATGGGGGTTTTCCTGAAAAGCTTCAAAAAATCGTTTTAAAAGATGAAAAACCGATTTGCGGAAGACCGGGAGAATTGCTCGAAAATTATGATTTCGAATCTGCAAAAGAAGATTTAAGTTCTAAATATGACAGAGAATTCAGCGAAGAAGATATTGTTTCCTATGCACTTTATCCAAAGGTATTTGAGGATTATGTAAACTTTCAGAATGAATTTGGAAATCCAATAATTTTTGACACAAAATCGTTCTTTTATCCAATGAAATTGGAAGAGGAAATTGAAACCGACATAGAAGAAGGCAAAACGCTCATAATAAAATATCTCAGCATAAGCAATCCGGACGAAAAGGGATACAGGAAAACATATTTTGAATTAAACGGACAGCCCAGAACCGTTAGAATAAGAGATAACAAGATAGCTGAAACGATTAAGACAAGTATCAAAGGCGATATTATGAATCCGGAAGATATCTGCGCATCAATGCCGGGGAAAATCATAAAATTAAACATCGCAGAAGGTGATACTGTCAAAAAAGGGGCGCTGCTTGCAATCACTGAAGCTATGAAAATAGAAACAAAGATCCGGTCAAACATTGACGGAAGGGTATTCAAAACATATTTCAAAGAAGGTGAAAAGATAGAATCGGGAGATCTTTTGATAAAACTGAAGCGCGAAGCCTAAAATCTTTCGCTTTAACATATAGACATCCATGATGAGACCACTGCACAATAAGCAGATTCACAGAAGTCAAAGAAAGGGTGAGATTT
>CAZPBP010000099.1:0-4756 GCA_964584845.1 uncultured Hippea sp. | reverse complement strand
GCTCAAAGCGTTGTATCAATGGATGATCATCCAACCGTTGTGTTTAAAAGCAAAAAATTGAGTTCAATTTCAAAATGTGTTGAACTCGTAAAGAATAAAGTTGCCTCAGGTTTTGTGTCTGCGGGTAATTCCGGTGCTGTTATGGCTGCGTCTGTAATGCATCTAAAACGACTGACCGGAGTTGCAAGGCCGGCTATAGGCGCAGTTCTTCCTACAAAAAAGAACCCTGTAGTTGTAGTAGATGCAGGAGCCAATGTTGATTGCAAACCGGGGTATCTGCTGCAATTTGGAATAATGGGCTCCGCTTATATAAAGAATACGTTAAAGGTGCTCAATCCGAAGATCGGCATTTTGAGTAACGGTGAAGAGATAGGCAAAGGCAATGAGCTTACACGAAAAGCATTTGATTTGCTCGCGGACTCCGACCTTAATTTCATTGGCAATGTCGAGGGAAGAGAGGTTTTTCAGGGAAAATGCGATGTGCTTGTATGCGATGGGTTTTCGGGCAATATTCTCTTGAAGTCAAGCGAAGGTGCATCAGAGGCGATAGGATACTTTCTTAAAAAAGAAATGAAGAGAAGATTGTGGTATAAGTTAGGCTATCTATTGAACAAGCCTGCTTTTAAGCGACTCAGTTCCAAAATAAGTTATGAATATTTTGGAGGAGCTCCGCTTCTGGGCATCAAAGGTATCGGGATAATAGGACATGGACGCAGCAAAGCAGAGGCGATAAAAAATTCTATAAAGGTAGCCTCGGAGTTGATAAAGAACCGAATGAACACACTTATCGAAACGGAAATACAAAGATATATGCTCAAAGGTAAATCGGGTGTATAGAGCCCGAATCGCAGCAACAGGAGGGTATTTACCTGAGCACACCCTCACAAATCATGATCTTGAAAAAATGATGGATACCTCCGATGAATGGATATGCAAACGAACCGGAATAAAAGAGCGGCATATAGCGGCAGATAATCAGGTTACATCTGATCTTGCCTGTGAAGCAAGTAAAATAGCACTCAAAAGAGCCGGCATAACGGCAAATAAACTTGATATGATAATTGTAGGAACCTGTACGCCGGATATGACGTTGCCTGCGACAGCTCTGCACTTACAGAGAAAACTCGGAGCGGGCAAAAGCGGATGTGCCGCAGTTGATATGAATACAGCATGTTCAGGTTTTTTATATTCAATGTCAGCCGCAAATACTTACATAAAATCGGGAGATGCCAAGACTATTCTTGTAGTAGGTGCTGAGCTGCTTACAAGAATTGTAAATTGGGATGATCGGAGCACAGCCGTAATATTCGGCGATGGTGCGGGAGCGGTCATACTAACTCAGGATAGCGGCAGCAGAGGGATTATAGAATCCGAACTGCATGCAGATGGAGATTATGCGTATCTTATGATTGCCCCCGGAAATGGAACTTTTCGTGCTCCTGCCGGCAATTATACAAAAATACATATGGAAGGTCATGATACATTTAAGATTGCCGTAAGACATCTTGAGGATGTCAGCAGATCGGTTTTTAAGAAAGCCGGTGTTAAGCCGGAGGAAATAAATGTTGTTATACCTCATCAGGCAAACGTAAGGATTATCGAAGCAGTGGTAAAAAGATTAGATATCCCTATAGAAAAATGTGTTTTAACCGTAGATCATCACGGCAATACGGCGGCTGCTTCAATACCGCTTGCACTGAACGAAGCAATCGAAACCGGCAAAATAAGTGAGAGTGATATGGTGTTGTTTAATGCCTTTGGAGCCGGTATCACATGGGGATCTATGCTGGTGAAATGGTGAAAACATTGCATACCGAAGTCTGCGATATTTTAGAAATCAAATATCCGATATTGCAGGGAGGAATGGCGTGGGTTTCAGATGAATATCTTGTCGGCGCTGTTTCTGAAGCCGGATGTCTTGGTATTATAGCATCCGGAACTGCACAGGGCGATTGGGTTGAGACACGTATAATTGAAACTGAAAAAAGAACAAAAAAATCGTTCGGAGTCAATGTTATGCTTCTTTCTCCTTTTGTTGATGATATAGTTGACGCTATATTGAGACATGATTCGGTTAAAGTGGTTACAACAGGTGCGGGAAACCCAGCCAAATATATAGAGAAATTTAAAAATAAAGGGATCAAGGTAATACCGGTAGTTGCTTCTGTGGCATTTGCAAAAAGAATGGAAAAGATTGGTGCCGATGCCGTGATTGCCGAGGGAAATGAATCCGGAGGGCATGTCGGACAGTTAAACAGTATGCCGTTGGTTCCTCAAATAGTAGATGCCGTATCAATACCTGTAATAGCAGCCGGAGGAATTGCCGATGGAAGAGGGTTTGTTGCCGCTATGGCTCTTGGAGCAAAAGGTATCCAGATGGGTACTCGTTTTATCGCATCCGTCGAATGCAATATATCTGCGAAATATAAAGAAAAGATAATATCGGCAAACGATCGTTCAACAATTGTTACCGGACGAATAACAGGTCATCCTGTTAGAGTTGCAAAAAACAGACTTGCGAGAGAGTTTATGAAACTGGAAGCCGAAGGTGCAAATAAAGAGCAGCTTGAAGAATTCGGAAAAGGTAAACTTAGGTTGGCCGCCAAAGACGGGGATGTTCGAAACGGTTCCGTGATGATGGGTCAGTGTGCGGGAATAGTTAATGATGTTAAGCCCGTAAAAGATATTATCTCTGATATTATCGAGCAAGCAGAAATTATAATAAAAAGACTTTACATTCAAGAAACATAGCATGGGAAAGGTTTTGCTGTTTCCCGGACAGGGTGCTCAATTTGTCGGTATGGGAAGTGATGTTATAAAAGAATTTCCGGAAGTTAAAGCAATTTACGAAGAAGCTTCGGACAGATTGGGATTTGATATAAAAAATCTGATTATGAGCGGACCCGACGATAAATTGACAATGACGGAAAATGCGCAACCGGCAATTCTTATAACAAGTTATGCCCTATGGTCAATAATTCAGTCGAGATGTGAATTGTCTCCGGCAGCAGCCTTGGGACATAGTCTTGGAGAGTACTCGGCACTGGTTACGGCAGGATCAATAAGCTTTGCCGATGCAGTTATGATTACCCATTTAAGAGGAAAATTTATGCAGGAAGCCGTTCCTGTCGGCTTTGGCAAAATGACTGCGATTATGGCGCCTGCCGTTGAAGTAGAAAAAGAATGCACAAAGGCTAAAAAATTCAATATGTATTGTGATATTGCCAATTATAACGGCCCCAATCAGCAGGTTGTTTCAGGCACAAAAGAGGGAGTAAGCTATGTGGAAGAACAGCTTAAAGGACGGTTCAGAATTTTTAATCTGACTGTATCTGCTCCGTTTCACTGCAAGCTTATGGAACCCGCCAGAGAAAAATTAACATCCTTCATCAACGATATCGATATAGCATCACCGTCATTTCCGATTATAGAAAATATAGATTCCAAATTGATCAAATCAAACGATAATATAGCAGATCTGCTTTTAAATCAGATTATCAGTCCGGTCAAATGGATTGATAATATAAATACAGCCTGCGGCTTTTCGCAATCTATGATTGAGTTTGGACCCGGTTCAATATTGCGCAGTCTGATACGAAGAATAGACAAAAAAATTAAGGTTCAAAATATAGAAAAGGTTAATGATATAGACAGCTTTTTAAAGGATTGCAATTAAATGAATTTTTCAGGCAAAACCGCTTTCGTTACGGGAGCAACAAGAGGAATTGGGAGAGCTGTCGCAGAAGCACTTCTGCAAAACGGTCTGAAGGTTATAATAGGTTATGCTCATAACGATGAGCTTGCCGATGAAATGGTGAAAAATGCCTTGCGTGATGGAAATGAAGCTATTTCTGCAAAGATTGATCTATCCGATATCGCTTCAATTGAAAAATCGGTAAAGGAGCTTACATCACAAACAGGAACAATTGATTATTTGGTAAACAATGCCGGCATCGCCGATGACGGCTTGCTTTTACTCGCTCCGGCAGATAAGATAGCCAATGTGATTAATACAAATCTCTTTTCCGGAATGTTGGTTGCAAAAACAGTTCTCAGAGGAATGATTAAAAAACGCTTCGGCAGTATAGTTAACATGAGTTCTATTGTAGGAGAAGATGGAAACGGCGGACAGACTGTCTATGCTGCGAGTAAAGCAGGTCTGATAGGTTTCACCAAATCTCTGGCAAAAGAGGTAGCATCCAGAAATATAAGAGTAAACGCGGTTGCTCCCGGATTTATAGAAACCGATATGACCGGCGAGCTGTCCAAAAATGATAAACTTGGTATAACCGGTAAAATTGCATTGAAAAGACTTGGAAGACCGGAAGATGTTGCAAATCTCGTCCTGTTCTTGCTTTCAGATGAAGCAAGCTATATAACAGGTGATATTATAAGAATAGACGGTGGTTTACATTTATAAAAGGAGGATAAAATGAGCTTGGAAAAGGATGTAATAGCGATTATTATTGATCAGCTTGGAGTTGAAGAATCAGAGGTAACAAACGAGTCAAGATTTGTGGAGGATTTGGGTGCCGATTCCCTTGATACTGTTGAACTTGTTATGGCATTTGAGGAAAAATTCGGAATTTCGATACCTGATTCGGACGCTGAGAAAATTAAAACTGTTCAGAGCGCAATAGACTATATAAGCGAACACAAAGCGTAAGGGGATAAATTGAGGCGTGTTGTAATTACAGGTGTAGGTGCAATTACACCTGTTGGAAATAGCGCACAAGAGAGCTTTGAAGGATTGATT